>JAZRKZ010000355.1:0-2232 GCA_045646565.1 Lachnospiraceae bacterium | reverse complement strand
TGTCGATCGTTTCATACGGGCTGCTCGCGCAGATCGTATAAGATCGTATAATAAGGACGTAAATCACATATGTACGAGAGTTATCAAAGCTTTGCCTCTGTTTATGACGAGTTCATGGACGGGACGGATTACCGGCTGACTGCCGACAGGATTCAGGAGATCATCCTGCGCTGCGGGCTTTCAAGGCCGGCGGAACAAAGGACCGGAGAGAGCGAAGACACGGACGTGCTCCTCGCGGCTGAAAGGAATCTTGTCGTGGACCTTGGCTGCGGTACGGGGAAGCTCACGGAGATCCCCGCTGACAGGGGATTTGACGTCATGGGGATCGACCTGTCGGAGGAAATGCTCGGCATGGCGCTCGAAAGAAGGGATAAGCTAGGTCACCGGACGCTCTACTTATGCCAGGACATGCGTGAGTTCGAACTGTTCGGTACCGCGGGGACCTTCGTCAGCGTCGGCGACAGCGTCAATTATCTCCTTGAGGATGAGGATATGGACAAGCTGTTCCGGCGGGTCAATACGTTCCTGTATCCGGGCGGGATCTTTGTATTTGATTTCAAGACCCTTCACCTCTACAGGGACGTGATCGGCGACAGCACGATCGCGGAGGACAGGGAGGACTGCTCCTTCATCTGGGAGAACTGGTTCGACGATGAGACGCGCGTCAACGAATACGACCTGACGCTGTTCATCAGGGACAAGGACAGCGGTGACGGGGACAATCTCTTCCGCAAATACCAGGAGATCCACCGCCAGAGAGGGTACACGCTCGAAGAGATGAAAGCGTTCGCTTCAGGCGCCGGGCTTACCTGGGTCACCGAGATGGACAGTGACACAATGGGCCCTGTAACGCCGGAAACGGAACGGATTCTTTGCGTCGTGAGGGAAAAAGGCAAAAAAGTGCCGCCGTCATAAATAATTCCGCAAAAGGACCGCTGAAAGATCCGCAGAAAACGGCGGACTTGAAAACAGAAGGAGGATCCCATGATCATCGGATTTACGAAAATGGAGGGATGCGGGAACGATTATGTCTATATTAACGGCATAGCGCAGAGCATCCCCAAAGAGGAGAAGCCGGAGCTCGTCAGGAAACTGAGCGACAGGCACTTCGGGATCGGCGGAGACGGAGTGATCTTCATTAACGGCTCCGGGATTGCCGATTTCGAGATGGAAATGTATAATGCTGACGGGAGCCGCGGCGAGATGTGCGGCAACGGGATCCGCTGCGTCGGCAAATTTGTCTACGACTACGGACTGACGGACAGGACCGAGATCACGGTGGAGAGCTTCGGGAAGATCAAGTACCTGACGCTGTATCCGGAAAACGGAAAGATCGCGCGCGTAAGAGTCAATATGGGACCGGCGATCCTGGAGGCGTCCCAGATCCCCGTCTCCTATTCCGAAAAGGAAGGAAGACCGCTCACCCTAAAGGACGGGACCGGGATCGGCTGCGCGGTCATAGACGCGCCGCTCGGGATCGGCGGTAAAGAATACCGCGTCACCTGCGTCTCGATGGGAAATCCCCACGCTGTCCTTTTTATGGATGAGATCGCGCATCTTCCGCTCCCGCAGATCGGCCCGGACTTTGAGAATCATGTTCGATTCCCCAACAGGATCAATACCGAGTTCGTCCGCGTCATCGACGAGGGGCATGTGAGCATGAGGGTCTGGGAGAGAGGAAGCGGTGAAACGCTGGCTTGCGGGACCGGCTGCTGCGCGGTCGGCGTTGCCTGCGTGCTGAATAAAAAGACCGGGAACAAAGTGCTTGTGGACGTTCTCGGCGGGCAGCTTGAGATCGAGTGGGACGAGGAGAACAACAACGTGTGGATGACAGGCCCAGCACGCACGGTGTTCGAGGGCACAGTAGATACATCGCTATTCTGACAGTGCCGCGCACTTGTAAAGCATATGGAAAATGTCAGGTGCGGATATAATACAACAGGATAAGAAAGGTGGTAGCTGACATGGGTATTTTGAAACAGTGGAGAGACAAAGCTTACGACGAGAAAGCAAATAAGGGCGATATGCAGCGCATGTGGGCAGCTTATTTCGCCAAAGAAAAAGACATTTACGCGCAGCTTCTCGCGGACCCCGATACGGTCGTGACCGGAACGGTCAAAGAGCTGGCGGATAAGTACGGCGTGGATCTCCTCACAATGACGGGCTTCCTCGACGGGATCAACGATTCCTTAAAAGAGCCCAATCCTATCGAAGAGATGGAAGAGGACACGG
>JAZRKZ010000354.1:0-3073 GCA_045646565.1 Lachnospiraceae bacterium | reverse complement strand
CTTGGAGTTTGAGACCACCTCCATACGGAGTTTCGTGTTCTTCAGGTTCGTAAATGTGTATGTGCCGTTCGGAACAGTGCGCTTTCCGTCAATGCGTTCAAGCGCAAAAAGCCGGTTGGCTGTGTCTTTCTTATCGTAAATATACACATTTGTTCCGTTGGCGGTCTTATTGCCCGCCACGGTAAGGCACCTGTTGCGATCGGCCATGACTATGTAGTAATAACCGCGCCCGTCGCTAACGATCTTCCATCTCTGGGTGCTCTTCGTGCTCAAGGCTCCCTGCTGCACATTCTCACGGTTCGCTGTGCCCTTGCCCGCCGTCTCAACGGCAGCGGAAGAGTTCACCGGCGACAGAATAAATGTACCGTCGCTTCTCTTAAAGAGCGTGATCTTTGCCGCGTCGGCCCGGTTCGCAGCCCGGATCTCGATATTTGCACCGTCCGCGCCTGACGAGCCCGCAACATAGAGAGTCTTGCTGTCATCGAGCTTTGTGTGAATGACATAGGTCCCTCCTGTGATCTCCGCGTCCTTTGCTGCTTTCAGAACGAATTTCTGATTATTCTGACCGGTATAGGCGTTGGTACGGACGTTGACGCCGGAAGACGCAGCCGCCTGCGCCGCTTCAACAACGCACTCCGTACACTTCGGGCGGATCACATAAGACCCGTCGCCGGCGCCAAGCAGATAAAATTTCTCACCGGTCGATGTATTTCTCCAATACATCTGCATATTGGATCCGGCTTCGCTGCTCGAGCCCCACACATCAAGGGCGAGTCCGCTGTCATAATTCCAGATCGAATACAGACCGCCGCCCAGATTCGTGATGACAAATCGCTGCGAGACAGACTCCTTCAGCGCCTGCAGCTCGACATTTGCACGGACCGCATCGGAGTTTCCAGCAGCTCCGAGCGTAAAATTCCTATCCATGCCGGACGTGATATAGTAAATGCCGGTCGCAATGTTCGCGTCGGCAGAAGGCATCGCTGCAGCTCCGACTAGTTCCGGAGCGTCCGCATCCGCCTCGGGGATAACAGCTTCCATTTCGCCGGAAGGCAGGGCGAGGCCGCTCTCATCCGCGGGAACAGTATCCTCCGCCGAAGGTGCGTCCGGCAGATCCGCCGGTGCGTCCGTCACCTCCTCTTCCGCAGAATCTACCTGCTCCGCCGCGTCGATCACAGTCGCTGCCTGCGACTCGCATGTCAGGGCCCCGGCTTCGACAAGCGCTTCCATATCTTCATTCTGAAGCGCGTCCGCATATACCGGAGCGCCGAGCGCTGCGATCAGCACAGCCGTAAGCAGTACACATAGCATTTTTTTCATAATAATCCTCCTCACAATTCCGTAGCCGCGTCTCTTATAAGCCGGGCTTTTGCCGGTCACCTCTCCGGCTTCACTTCGTTAAGACGCCTGGTCCATATTCTCAAGTTCCTGCATGAGAAGATCATAGAGAAGCTTTGAAGACTCCCCTGTATAATGCAGCGAGTCCGTCGTCGAAAAGCCCTTTTCGCTCATCTTACTGAATGTATCGATATAGTAGACATATTCTCCAAGACCGTCGCGGACAGTCTTGTTGAAGGCTACTACATTAACGGGACTGAAGACGCCCTCTGCGACCGGGTTTATGGAGTCAAAGCACAGTCTCGCGCCCGTTTCCTCCGAAAGTTTCCTCCCCCATTCATTGAGACAGTCCACATAGCGCGCCGCATTCTCCATATCGGACACGCCGGTCATAACACAGATCACATAACTCTCATCGGCAGACTGAGCGGCAGTGGGTAACGCTTCTTCGTCAAGCCAGTTAACATCCGCCCCGCTCTTTACCATGAAGCTGACCGTCTCCTCGTCCTCCGAAAAGACGGCGAGCTCTTCCGCTCTTCCGTCGCCAAGTATGACCAGGTGCCTTCCCTGTCCGTATCCGGCTGAATTCTCCTGCCCGCCGCGATCGTCCAGAAGGTTCAGGAAACACAGCCCAGCCGAAAACAGCACAAGAATACCTATGAGAACTTTCTTCATCAGCATGCACCCCTCTTTAGATTCATAGTGTATGATAACACATATGCATCTGACAGACAAACAAAAAGAGAGATCACCGCAGCAATCTCTCCTCCGTCATTCACTCATTATACAGTGTAAGACCTTTGAGTATCCGGACAGCTCCCGCCGTTCATGAACGGCCGGGAACCGGATTTATGTTCTATCGGACAATTTATACGAGCTCAAGAAGAACTTCCATAGCGCCGTCGCCCTTGCGCTGACCGATCTTGACGATACGTGTGTATCCGCCGTTACGGTTCACATACTTCGGAGCGACGTCCTCGAACATCTTCTTGACCATGTCGACCTGCTTTGTATTTCTCTTGCGGCCTTTACCTTCTTCCGGGACTTCCTTGATCGGGTAGAATACGCGAAGCATCTTTCTTCTTGCATTCATTCTGGACGGAAGGTCCTTCTGAATCTCTTTCTCGACCTCATCGAAAACAGTGACACGCTTGCCGTCAACTACTTCCTTGACGCGCTTGCCGTTAGCGTCTTTTCTGGCCACCTTGGCTTTCACTGTAACTGTCTCATAGTTATCTCTCTCTTTTACTGCAAGAGCGATGAGACCTTCAGCGATTCTGCGTACTTCTTTGGCCTTGGCTTCTGTTGTGATGATCTTGCCATGATAAAGAAGCATTGTGACCTGGTTCCTGAGAAGCGCTTTTCTCTGTGCTGCTGTTCTGCTGAGTTTTCTGTATCCAGACATGTATGTAATCCTCCATTTCACGGGACGTTGCCGCCATGCTCTTCGGGCTTACTGACGGTCGTATGCCCCCGCTCTTATTAATCTTCGCTCGGTTTCAGAGAAAGACCAAGCTCTTTGAGTTTAGCAAGAACTTCTTCAAGAGACTTGCGGCCCAGGTTACGGACCTTGATCATTTCATCCTGAGTCTTAGAGATCAGATCCTCAACAGTGTTAATATTAGCACGCTTGAGGCAGTTGAAGCTGCGGACCGAGAGATCCAGCTCCTCAATGGTCATTTCGAGCACCTGATCACGATGCTGTTCCACCTTCTGCACGACCATGGAACGATTG
>JAZRKZ010000353.1:0-3804 GCA_045646565.1 Lachnospiraceae bacterium | reverse complement strand
TTATTGAGAGGTATCATTATATGCAGCGAATCAAACATCGCGTGACCGACTATTGGTCTCATAGGGCGGAGGGGTTCGAGACCCAGCGCCTTCGTGAGTACGACAGTGCTAAGAGGGAGAGGTGGCTCAACGAATTCCGCCGGTATCTGCCGGAAGGGAGGCCCCTTCACATTCTGGACATCGGCACGGGCACAGGATTCTTCGCCTGTCTGCTCGCGGCAGAAGGACATGCGACTACCGGCATCGATCTGACGCCCGACATGATACGGCACGCCGAGCATATGGCTTCTATGCTGGGACAGGACGCACGCTTCCTTCTCATGGACGCCGAGGAGCCGGATTTCGAGGATAATAGCTTCGACGCACTCGTGACCCGCAACCTGACATGGACACTGCCTCACGTCGAAGATGCCTATCGGGAATGGTACAGGATCCTGAAGCCCGGCGGCGTGCTCATCAACTTTGACGCGGATTACAAGGCGTCGCTTGAGGACGATGACAATTACGAGCTGCCGGAAGATCACGCGCATAAGCTTGTTCCTGACTACATGAAAGAAGAAAATGACGCCATCACGATCGAGGTCGGCGCCTATCACGGTCCTCGTCCGCAGTGGGACGTGCAGCTGCTCGTCGAAGCAGGCTTTGAGCGTATCATTGTAGACATGGGCGTGTACCAGCGCATTTACGCCGAGATCGATGAGTTCTTCAATCCCACGCCAATCTTTACCATTGCAGCCTATAAATAGGTATCACCTGCATACCGACAGTGTATGGCAATGCTTTCACTTAAGGCTTTGCTGTATTTGCACCCGCGGATAGCGAGCTTCCACCACGTTCAGGACATCATAGTCAATATCATTCTGACGGAGCTGATCAAGGAACATAGAGAAATAATCATACTCCTTAAAATACTGAATGAAGTTGATGAAGAAATATCCGTGAAGCGCGCTCATCTCAACAGTCAGCGGCACATGTGTCGAGGGCAGCGCCGTTGACGGCAGGGCCTCATACTCCTGAATGTAGTGTTCCACATCCCCGAAGTTCGCCTTGCCGACATAGCTGACCGTCGCGGTAATACACCTCGAACGTTCTTCCATGCGCCTTAAGCAATATGCCTTTCGCTCAGCATGACCGGGCAAGGTTCGAAGATGCCGGACGAGTTCCTGATATTCCCGTATTTCGTCCTGCACCACATCCACATCGGACTGCAGTGACACCATTCCCCGAAAACAGGTCGCCTGCGTTGAGAAAGGAAGTCTTTTCAGCCTTCCGTCAATCATATCTTTCATCTTTATCGTGATACGAAACGTGTGCGGATCCAATATCGTAGTCTCGTAAATCGTTCTTAATTCAGAACACAAATCCATATTCATCATCTGCACCCTTTTTATTTGTAGACTTCCCACGCCACAATGCTTTAGATTGCTTCATCGAATTTTTGCTTCGCAGGGACGCCCTGCTTAAGCAATAATTTCGAAATCGGCTTGCTCTTAAGATACAAGTGGGTAGTCTTAGTCATTTATACTGTAAGTAAACACCTCCGAAATCTCACGATCATACCCATCGTAAAATCCCTTCGGCATACCGAGGACAATGCGGGCCCCCCTGTTGTAAAGGACCAGCAGGCTGCCTTTCTCCTCATCAAATGTCAGTCCCTCGATCTCCCCCTGCCTTGTCACATCATCAAATGTCCGTTCCAGCGTCACCGTACAGTTCGTAGCCCCGTCGATGATCGTCGTCCTGTACAGATGATCCGGCTCATCGTCATCCGCCGTCCCATCGTCCGCCGTCAGATAGAGCGAACCGTCGTGATATGCGACTCCCTGGACCCACTGCGGGGGCATCTGCATGTGGACCTTCCCAAGATACGTGCCAGTTACGAGATCATACCTGTAAAGATAACGACCGCTTTCTTCCCCGACCCATGAACACATCCACACAGTCCCGGAATCCGGATCTACGGCGATGCCGGAGCACTCCAGCTGTCCGCTTTCCGGTTCGAACGGGAAAGTCCGCTTAAGCTCCAGCGTGTCGCCGTCATAGACGGCAATCTGAATATTCTTCCCAACGCCATCCACGAAATACTCCGCGCCTATATAAAGCTCATTATCATAGACATCAATATCGCCGATGTGGTTGACCTCGATTTCATATCCGTCGAATGGCTTGTCGTTCGTTAGGATGAGGTTCCAGTTCTTGTCGTATTTTGACAGCGTTGCCGACCCGCTGACCCAGTAATAATCGCCCTCGGCACATACGCCCTGCCGGCCGTTAACTTCCGTGGAACCTTCAAGTGTATAGCTGCCTGCCGGGAGCATAACAGAAGTATTGTCTTCCGGTCTTGTGCCTGTGTTCGGATCGCTCTTTGATTCATTTGCCTGACATGCCGCCAAAGTGACCGCCATCAGCAGCATGAATGATATTATTCTTTTTCTCACTGTTCAATGTCCCCACTTCTTCACTGAGAATCCCAAAACCTATTATGAATAGTATATATGCAAAAAGACCGCCACACAAGTGACGGCCTTTTAAGCAAACGACCCTTTTGAATTTTGTATTGATACTGTTTCTTACGCTACAGTCGATTCCGGCTCAAAAGACCACTCGAACACCATATCAGATCCGGTCGCGGACTGGTCCTCATGCCATGTAAAAGTAGAGTCATTGCCGAATACAATGCTGCCTGTGCCGTCTCCATACTCCTGCTCCTCGCTTACAACATTGCCTTCTTCATCGTAAACGAAGATCTGCTTCGAACAGCCGGTATACTCAATTTTCAGAGTCTCAAGATCAAGCTTGCCGACAATATCCCAGTGAGCGGTCTCCGTCGCGCTGCCGGGCCAGTCAATTGTGATCCAGGCCTCATTCTTGTCGAAGCATTCGACTTTGGCATGCGCTCTGTCGCACTGGTACTCGCCGATAAAGTTCATCACAGGATTCTGCCAGTCAGGATCTTCCGCAAAAATCGCAGCATAGTCCGCGCTCTCATCGAGCTGTACGGAGATGACTGGCTCGGCGGAAATCTCCTCCCCGTTCTTCGTCCACTTTACAAATACATATCCGTCTTCCGGTGCAGCTGCAAATGTATACGCTGTCGGCTCAGCCAGATTGATCTGGGCGGACTGATACGGATACTCCGGGTCGATCTCCGGGACTTTATCGCCCTCCTCATAGGCAATCATGCCCTGGCCTTCCGTGTTAATGTGTACGATAATCGTCGCCTCCTGCATCTCCATCACGCTGAAGTGATATGTCTCGCCGCCGTCAACTGCCAGCAGAACGCCGTCCGTGCCTTCTTCCGTGACAGTGACGGAAATGTCGTCTTTGGAGCCGGAAGAATTGAGTGTCCCGGTAAGGGATTTCGCCTGCAGCTTAAGGACGCCGCCATAGGAGTCTTCAATCGGATCCTCACCGAGCATACAGCCGACATACCAGCCGGGTTCATCAATATCTTCCATCCAGGTGATCGAGAGCATATAATCGTTTTCGTTTGTGAAATAACCTGCCCGCGACCATTCTCCGGCATCCCCGGCCGTCTCGGACGTTGAAGACTCAGGTGCAGGTGCGGGCGATGCCGAACCGCAGGATGCCATCACAATTAACAGGCTGACTGTCAATAATACACTGATAATTCTTTTCATTTTCTTTCCTCGCTTTCTTTGTTATAGACTCTCGGAATCTCTGAGCCGCATAAATACTGGATCTCAGAGGTTCCATTTTTAAAATTCCCCCACCTTTTCTGCGAAAAACAGTTGACATGGGGACTGAAATGTGCAGCGCGCCTCACTTACAATGCCTCGCAGA
>JAZRKZ010000352.1:0-6781 GCA_045646565.1 Lachnospiraceae bacterium | reverse complement strand
GGGGCGCTCCCGCCAGACGACGCCGGCTTAAGCAATTATTTCGATTTCGGTCTGCATCAAAACATAAAGTGAGAAGTTTTCGTAAAGAAGTCTTTCTGTTCATAAAGAAAAGGCGTTTTCACCTTGTATTCCCAGCCTGATAACTCAATAGAGAATTTTTAGTATCTCAACAGATGACAGCGCACTTGCTGAGAAATCGAAAATCCCGCCGATGGATTCCCAGATCCGCAGGCTTTCTTTCCTATACCCATTTTTAAAGTGCGAGTGTAAAGGGGAAGAGCAAAGAGCAAAGAGATTATCTCTTCTTTCAAAACACAGCAGAGAGATGTCCTCTCCCAACAGATCACCCATTCAAAAAGCAGGTACCCCAAAATTGAGCCCTAACATGACTAACAAACACAAAAGAACACTGGATGCAGCGGCAGCCCTTACTGCGGCGGTTGTGTTGATTGCCGCGGCCTATCTTGGCTACCGCGCGTTCGATTATTGGTCCGCGGACCGCGCATATGAGGATATGAGCGGCGGGGTGGTGAGCCATGTGAGCTTCGGTGAGTCGGAAGAAGACCTTTTAAGGAACGGAAGAAATGCTCCTGCCGATGATGGCCGGAAGACCGACGGAAAAGGACGAGGTTCGGGAACAGGTACTACGGAGAGCGACGGTCAGAACGCAGGCAGTCAAAGTCAAAATGGGGAAAGCTATGACCGGGAAGGAGAAGCGACATCACAAAAGAATGCAGCGCTTAAGAACGGGGAGGCTGCACCGCCGGACTGGAACAGCACATACCCGGAAAGGCCCGTCATTGATTGGAAAAAGCTTTCAAAGTCCGGCGACGATATCGTCGCATGGCTCGAAATACCGGCGCTTGAAATCGCATATCCGGTCGTTCAGGGAGGGGATAATGAGTATTATTTGCATCATTTGCCAAATGGTGAATATAAAAGAGCAGGGTCACTGTTCATGGAAACCTCCAACCATCCGGATCTCACAGATGCAAATACAATCATCTACGGTCACAACATGAACAACGGCAGCATGTTCGGGAAGTTCCGGACAATGACGCAGGACGATTATGAAGCATGTCCTTATCTGTGGATCTGCACGCCCAAAATGACGTGTCTATACAGAATGTATTCAATCCACATCTCCCGCGTTGATGACGCAAGCTACACATTATTCGGCAGGCGGACAGAGACAGATGGAAACGTGCTGGCATGGATCGCAGCCGAACATGCGCGGTCCTATCTCGATATGCCCATACCGGAAAGCAACAGAGGGTGCGTAGTAACACTCAGCACCTGCGCTTCGCTGAGCGATTCTAGACGCGTTGTGCAGGGAGTTCTTGTCTGGGAATACATTCGTCCCCCCTAACACTCTAATACCGAATTGCCTTTAAAAAACTCAACAATACGGTATTTCAAAGCTGTCGAAATACAGCGCTGTAACTAGTAGGCAGCAAATACCGCAAAGACTAAAAGAAGAGATAAACGAAAAATCAAAGAAGAGATAAATACAAAGACCAAAGAAAAGATATACGCGATAACCAAAAGTAGAGGAAACGCGACAACCAAAAGTAGAGGTAACGCGACAACCAAGAGAAAAGGCAAAAGAAAAACCAAAAGAAGAGGTAAACGCAAAAACCAAAGAAAGAGGTAACGCGACAACCAAAGAAAGAGGTTAACGCAAAACCCAAAAGAAGAGGTAAACGAAATGGAAAAACTTCAAAAGCTCATTCGAAGCATCTTATCCTGCTTCATCGCCGTCCTGCTTGTGCTCGGGATCACCCCGGTCACTGCAGCGGCCGCAGCAACATATACGCTGCATCTGGTGGATGATCTCTCAAACTCAGATGCACTCTACAGCGAGTACGCGAAAACCCACAATCTAAAACTAGGCTACATCACCAACCTGACATCTCCTGTGTGGAATGTCATGAACAGCGATTTTGGGACGACGACGCGCGGGGCGATTACATATTTGCATACAGCGTCGAACAAACTGCCAACGAAGAATGGCAGGGAGAACGCCGCAGTCTGGGCAAATGTAGCCTCCATCACATACAGGAACGCAGGCTACTACGGGGATGACAAGAACAATACGTTTGACATTGTCTTCACTCTGACCAGGGTGGCAGCACTGAAATCGAATTCAAGTACGCCGGACACGAGCGCCCTCCCGTACTACACGGTCGCGCTCACGGACAACACCACCGGGGAAATCAGCGCAAATTCCTATGTGCGGACAGGCGACTTCAGCGTGCCGGAAAACAGGGTCGGACCGTATACGATCGAGAACTGGAACATAAAAATCACGGACAGCAGCGGCAGCCGCCTCGACGACGTGATGATCGCACAGACGTACCGTGACATCGATATCGTCCGCGAATCAAATGACAGCTCGTACGCGTCATTTAACGAGGGCTTCTACTTTGTGGACGGCTACGCCGACGACACGTATGTGACCCGCGACAACTGCCTGACCATCATGGACAGAGACGGAAAATCAAACGCCCGCTATGAAGCAGGCCCGGCAGGAACCGGAAATCTGAGCATCGATGATCAGCGCGGGTGGGTCGTGGTCGCGCTCACGGGCGGGGAGGCAACGCTTCAGTGGAGCGGTCAGATATGCGGAAGCTTTATTGCAAATTCAGTCAACCCCAACTACCCCTCCCCGCCCGACCCTGTGAAGTCAGCAGATAAGGAGATTGTGAAAGCAAATGACGCCATCGAATTCACAGTCACCGAAAACTTTCCCCTGGTCAACCCTTCAAATGCGGCGAAGGGGGTGACGGTGAGGGACAGGCTGGATGATCATTTGCTGCTTGCGCCCGGCATCAGAGTCACACGTGACGGAAAGGATGTGACCGACCGCTGGACGGTCGAGACGGAAGGGCAGACAGTCTATATCCGGGCCAACGATCCGGCCGGTGTCGAAGGACTCTACAAATTCACGATCCCCGCGACCGTCAAGGATGAGAACCTTGACAAAAAGACGCTCATTATCCGGGACGGCGAGACCTATGCGGAGATTCCGAATAAGGCTTACATTGTCGTCAAGGATCAGTTTGACGCTGATATCGAGCGGGAGACAGATCTTGTGATCGTGCTGGAGAAAGGATCATCGATCGAGGTGACCAAAGACGCCGATAAAAGTCACATTGACGGGGCGGGAGAGGGGGATGAGGTTAGGTATGCATTTGCAATACAGAACACCGGCAAACTCACACTGCACGACGTCAAACTCACCGATTCACTCCCAATCAGAGACCTCAAGGTCGACTGGAAGAACAGCTCGGATCCGGCAACCGGCGAAGCAGTCCTGTCACCGGGCGAGACCGTGACGGCGACTGCCGCGTACGATTTGACGGAGGCGGACCTGGCTAAAGGAGAAGTAGTGAATACTGTTACCGTGACCGGCGTCGATCCGAAGGGCGGCGTCGTGACAGACGAAGACGACGCGAAGACGACGCTGGCGACCGAAGCGTCCATTTCCCTCAGCAAGACAGCAGACCCAAATAGGATGACGGATCCTACTGTGGGGGATGGCATTTGCTACAACTTTGTGATCACAAACACAGGCAGCGTGCCGCTTCGGAACATCATATTTCAGGATGATCATGAGCTGACCGACCTCACGTTCAGCACCGACCTTGAGGGGGCGGTCCTTCCGGCAGGCGGGACGATTACGGGACGTGCGGTGTATCATTTGACGGCAAATGACATCGACTCCGGTTCCGTCCTCAACAAAGCGGACGTGACTGCGGTGAGTCCGGATGGGAAAACGGTTTCCGACAAGGCGCAGGATACTACTGTCATCGAAACGACGCCCGCTATCCTTCTCACGAAGACTACGCCGGAAGCCGTCCTTTACGGCGCGGTGGAGGGCGATGAGGTCCTGTGGCAGTTCACCGTGAAGAACATCGGCAAGAATACACTGTCGAACGTCCACATTGTCGACCATCTTGAAGGGGTGGGCGAGATCGCGTACGACTGGGCAGCGAGTTCTGACGCTTTGACAGGGGACGGGGTGCTTGCGCCGGGGGAGACTGTGCCGGCATTTGCAGTATATGCGCTGACGAAAGAGGACATCATTGCTAAGAATGTTGCAAATGCCGCCACCGCCCACGGCACCGACCCCTCCGGCAAGGAGGTGACTTCTGATGCAAATGCAAAACTAAAGCTCAACTACGACTCCTCTCTGATCATTGACAAAGAGGCAGATGTTACCGATTATACGGGCGCGAAGGCCGGAGATGTAATCACCTATACGCTGCGTCTGACAAACAATGGCAGTGTTGACCTGGACCGCGTCGAACTGGTCGATCTTAAGGAGGGAGTTACTGTCGGCGAATATGTGTGGCCGACGAGAGAAGGCTTCCTTGCGGTCGGCGAGACAGTCACGGCCAAGGCGTATTACACCCTGACCCAGGACGATATCGACATAACATCGCTGGGCAACGATGCTGCTGGAAAGGGCCGGGCGCCGGATGGGACCTGGGTTTCTGTTGAAATTCCGAATACTATTACAAAAGAGAAGAAGCCCGAGATCACTCTCGTAAAAGATGTAGATATCAATGAGATTTCGGCGGCCAAAGCCGGAGATACGCTGACCTACACGGTCACAGTGATGAACACCGGCGATGTGACGCTTCATGATGTTGACCTGAGGGACAGCATGGACGAGGTGCTCTACGATGTTACGGTTGAAGCTGCTCGGCAGCGGGGAGAGGCCGAGGGAGCTGATACAGCGCAGCCGGAGGCGCCGCGGATAGAAGGGGCTGAGGTTGATGCGGATGAAGGGGCTGCTGATGAGTTGGGGGATGAATTGCAGGAAACGACAGATGCGGATGCTTCGGAAGAGGCTGGTGAGATGATGACTGAGATTCCGCAGATGACTGTTGGTGAGAATGAGGCGGAAGAAGGATTTGCTGCTATGTTGAGTTTTGGACCGCAGACGATGGCTGGAGAGAGCTTTGCGGAAGAAGGTTTTGCTGCTATGGCGGGTTTTGGACCGCAGACGATGGCAGGTGAGAGCTTTGCAGAAGAAGGATTTGCTGCTATAGCGAGTTTCGGACCACAGGTGGCAGCAGGCGAGAATGTTTCAGAAGAAGGGTCCGACATTCTCCAGGCTCTTCCTACAAAACTCGCACCGGGTGAAGGATTCGTCATGACGGCGAAATATGACATCACACAGGAAGATATTAATAGAGGTAAGGTCGTTAATGTGGCGGACGTCACGGCCAAAGATCCGGATGATGAGAAGGTAACTGATGGCGATGACGCTCAGACAGTGCTTGTTCAAAAGTCGTCGGATGTGGTCACAAAGAAAGCAGACGTCACGAAAATTGCCTCCACAGATGTGCGGGTGGGCTATGAGATCCGATACGATTTCACGGCTGCAAACACAGGCAACACGACCCTGCACGATGTAACCTTCACAGATGAAATGCTTGAGAAGGCTGGCCGTTCAATCACATGGGAATGGAAGGACAAGGGAGTTCTTCTTCCGGGTGAGACGATTAAGGGAACTGCGATGTACGCTCTGACGGAGAAGGATCTGGATGCAGGCCGGATCGTGAACGTCATTATCATGAACGCGAAGGATCCCTCGGGCGAGCCGCTCAAACCGTCGGAGGCCAAAGCTGAAACTATCTTCGAGATGGCTCCCGCGCACACAGTCACGAAGACCGTTGATAAAGAGCTGATCGAAAAAGCCCGTGAAGGCGATACAGTCAACTACTCATTCACCTACAGAAACAGCGGTAATGCGGCGATATATGATATCGAATTCACAGACGCCATGCTGACAGCGGCAGGCGTGAAAATTGACTGGGACTGGTCGAAAACTAAATCCCGCGGCGAAGAAGCCGTTCTTTACCCGGGAGAAGTAATCACAGGCAAAGCATCCTACAAAATCACGCAGGCTGATATTGATAATGGCAAGATTTCAAATGCAATCACAGCTAATGCCAAAGACCACAACGACAACCCTCTTGACCCCGCGACCAGTGAGGTCACCACAAAACTTGTCCAGATCTCAAAGCTCACGGTAAAGAAGAGTGTTGACAAAACATCTCTCAGCAACCCGGCTGTCGGAACGGTTCTGACTTATTCTTTCAAGATCACCAATGAAGGCAGTACCACGCTCACAGACATCCAACTGGCGGATTCTCTGACCGGCCACGGTCTGTCCGACATCACGTATCAATACCCGGATGAGACGAAATCACTGCTCCCGGGGAAGACAATGACGGCGTCCGCGACCTACGTGCTGACACAGGCAGACATCAATTCGAAAAAGGTCGACAACTCGGTCATCGCAAAGGGCAGGGATCCCCTGAAGAAGGAGATCACTTCCGAGCGATCATCTGTTACAACGACTATCATCTCAACTGTAAAGCCGACCGCGTCCCCGAGCCCGGTCCCGACCACATCTCAGACCAGGTACACGACGCAGACCGTCACATCGCCGAAGACCGGCGACGACGCAGCCGGCATTGTTGTGTCAGTTATGGTGCTTCTGGTCGGTTCGCTCATTCTTATCACTCGCATAAGGAGACGTAGGTCTGCATAGAGCCTGGCTTTGCCATGGCGGCTGGGCTGCGGCGGGTGGTTTAAGGAGATGTAGGTCTGCATAGAGGTTGGCTTTGCCATGGCGGCTGGGCTGCGGCGGGTGGTTTAGGAGATGTAGGTCTGCATAGAGCCTCACTTTGCCATGGCGGTTTGGCTGCGGCGGGTGGTTTAAGGAGATGTAGGTCTGCATAGAGGTTGGCTTTGCCATGGC
>JAZRKZ010000351.1:0-2298 GCA_045646565.1 Lachnospiraceae bacterium | reverse complement strand
CTTGGCTCACAGAACGACATGGCTACGATCCGACTTCTCCATGAGGTCTCTGATTTCCTGCGGGAGCACAAGTCCCGGGAAAGCCTTAAGGAATGTCATCCTTTTATCCGGCATGTATTATCTCCAGTTTTCCAGTTCTTCTTTGAGAGCGTCAAGAAGACCGCTCTCCGGCACTTTTCTGATTACTTTTCCCTGTTTGATGATAAGGCCCTCGCCCTTACCGCCGCAGATACCGATATCCGCCTCGCCGGCCTCGCCGGGGCCGGTGTCGACGCAGCCCATGACGGCGACCTTGATCTCGAGCGGAATCGTCTCGACAAGACGCTCCACGTTATTGGCCAGTGAGATCAGGTCGATCTCTGTTCTGCCGCAGGTCGGACAGGACACAATTTCGATATGGCCTCTTCGAAGGCCAAGTGTCTGAAGGATCTTCTTTCCTACGCGGACTTCCTCGCAGGGATCGCCCGTCAGCGAGACACGGATCGTGTCCCCGATACCCTGACCGAGGATCATGCCGAGACCGACAGACGACTTGATCGTCCCTGAAAAGACCGTGCCTGCCTCTGTGATCCCCACATGCAGCGGGTATCTGGTCTGCTCCGCGATAAGCTCGTGGGCGCGAACGCACATAAGGACGTCGGAGGACTTGATGCTGATGACCAGATTGTCGTAGCCGAGGTCCTCTATGATCTTCACCTTATCGAGCGCGCTCTCAACGAGACCTTCCGCTGTGACACGGCCGTACTTTTTGACGATCTCCTTCTCGAGAGAGCCGGAGTTCACGCCGACCCTGATCGGAATATCCCTCTCTTTGGCGACATCGACGACCGCCTTGATCCAGTCGATGCTGCCGATGTTGCCCGGGTTGATGCGGATCGCGTCAGCGCCGTGCTCCATGGCCGCAATGGCCAGGCGGTAATCAAAATGAATATCCGCCACGATCGGAATATGAATGCTCTTCTTTATAATCTCAAACGCCTCCGCGGCCTCCATCGTCGGGACCGTGCTGCGGATGATCTCGCAGCCCACTTCCTCGAGCCGGAGGATCTGCGCGATGGTCTCACCGAAATTTTCTGTCTTTGTGTTGGTCATGGACTGGACTGCGATCGGGTGACCTCCGCCGATGACTCTGTCTCCGATCCGGACTTCTCTTGTATGATCTCTGTATGACATAAGCTACCTCCGTTATGAGGATGTGTTCCATTGCAATTTTTGTGCTGCTTCCGGCATGTGCGCGGTAAGCCATAGTAGATTATAGCACATCTGCTCCCATATCTCAAATTTATGATATAATTAGCGGAGAATAGTATTGGGCTGTTTTCAGTGTCTCCTGACACGTCTTTTTGCTCAATTTGGGGTTTGACACTGCAGCCACAGCTCTTGGTCTGACCCGGGCGACCCCACCGACTGTTGTCGGTGGCTAACCGAGGTTTTTCAAAAAATCGCCTGCCCAGTTTGGCTGTTTTCAATGTCTCTTGACACGTATTTTCGCTCTTTTTTGGGTTTGACACTGCTCTTCAGAGAGAAAAACGCGTTTTTGAGCACCTGAATTGAGAAGAAATTGCAAGAATCGACTGCCATCGTTTCCAGCAGCCACAGCTCTTGCCAACTTCAGACTCAAGAAGATAAGACTGATATCGGATCCCATGAGTGGCGAAGCCCCTCGCAAGGATGCGGCGAAGGAAATAGCCTGCCGAACACAAATACATCGAAAATGATGATAGGAGGAAATATGAATTGTATCGTGGCTGTCGATGCCGAATGGGGCATCGGAAAAGATAATGAACTGCTGATCTCCATCCCGGAGGACATGAAATATTTCAGAAAGATGACAGCGGGGAAGACCCTGATTTATGGCCGGAAGACGCTCGAGTCGTTCACGGGCGGAAAGCCGCTGCCGAAAAGACGGAACATCGTGATTACTCGATCAGCCAACTATGATGGCCGGGGGGCCGAAGTAGTCCACTCCGTGGAGGAGGCCTGCGCTGCCGTAGCGGGCGAGACCCCGGACAATGTATTCGTCATCGGAGGCGGATCCATCTATGAAGCCATGCTGCCCTACTGCACGCGGGCTTATGTAACAAAGATTGACCGCGCCTTTGGCGCGGAAACATATTTCCCAAATCTTGATAAGCTGGAGGATTGGGAAGTTATGAGTGAGTCCGAGACCTTCGAACACGAGGGGATTCCCTATCGCTTTGTAGTATACCGGAGAGTCTGATTTCTGACACAGAGGCAAAACCCGCATCGAAGATGGTAGTCTACAACGGATCGCAGCACCTTGCAGTAAAAGTGCCT
>JAZRKZ010000350.1:0-2275 GCA_045646565.1 Lachnospiraceae bacterium | reverse complement strand
ATTATACTTGCTTAGGGGTATGTGTCAATTCTACTGACAGTCATTTTCTGCGCTTCACTTCTTGCAGGATGCGGCGGTTCAGGTAAATCCATTCAGCAGCCGGCGGGAGAGATGCAGGGGCAGGCGGCGCAGCCCGAAAAGACAGAGGAGACCGGGGCTGAAGAAGACGCGGCTCAGGCGGATGCAGCTCAGGCGGACGCAGCCAAAGATGATGCGCGGGCAGCAGCTGACGAAGCAGCAAACTCCGGTGATTATCTGATCTATGTCAAGGATGCAGAGACAATGGCTCCTATTCCCGGTGCCAGAGTTCAGTTCTGCTCTGATGCTCTGTGCCGAATGGGCAAGACAGATGAGAACGGATCAGCTGCGTTCGATGCAGATCCCGGAACATACACCGTACACATGATGAAGGCTCCCGATGGCTACGTAAAAAGTGAGGAGGAGATCACACTCGACAAAGATGACCGCATAGCGATTTATCTTTTGGAAAAAGAGGGAACAGAATCTGAATCCGTGGCGGATGCCGATAATACCGGGAGCGCAGAGTCTGATTAGGTCTTGGATTTCCCTTTAACAGGATTCACTTTTACCGCTCCGGAAGAATTCAAACATGTGCCAGGAGAGATCAGGACCCTTGATATCGGTGAAGTTGAAGCCGACTCCGGAGTGGTAATAGGAGTGGTCGGTTATCAGGCCAAGACCGAAGCCGAGTTAGAGGAGTATATGAAGAAGATTGGCGTGAACTCGGCGGAGGATATGACGGATGAAAAGATGGCCGAGGCACAGAAATTCTATGAAGGTTCCCCCAATCTCGTGTTTTTCCGCGTGATGGGAGTGCGCGGGGACCAGGATTTAGATGAAATAAATAAAAAAATGTTTGGTTCACCGATTGCTGTCTGTGACGAGGTTGGCACCGCCGGTGATTACAAGTTTTATTATGTAGTCCTCGATGATGCCAGTTATTTTGAAAATCTCCGTAATACGGATTATCCGCAGGATAGGCTCGATGAGGCGTATAAACTTTGGCAGGAAGCATTGACTACAAGCAATTTCAAAGACCGGATCACGGTCAAAGAGCCTGAATCGCTTTACCCTTCTGTTGAGGATGGAGCATCTGTTTCTTTTGAAACGCAGGATCTGGAGGGCAATCCGGTCACTTCTAAGGAGCTGTTCGCCGGCCACAAGATCACTATGATCAATGTCTGGGCGACCTGGTGCATAAACTGCAAAGAAGAGATGGAAGATCTCGAAGCATTGAATAAAGAGTGGGCCGATCTGGACTGCCAGATCATTGGGATCTGCGATGACGCGGAGGACGATGAAATGGTCGCACTGGCCAAAAAGATTCTGGAAGAACATGGCGTGACATTCCGCAATGTCCGCTCGACCGATGAGATCCGTGATCAGCAGCTCCCGGCTGTCGGCCTGCCCACCAGTTATTTTGTGGACAGCGAAGGAAACATCCTTTGTACCCCGATCGTCGGCAAAAACGTGGAGCAGTATCCGGAAACTCTTCAGCAGCTGCTATCTGAGATGGAATAAGCACCTGATAAGTCCGGCAAACTAAGAAAGGAGACTGATTACATGAAAGCAGCATCCGGATTTCTATCCGTGTTCCTCGTACTCGCGTTGGTACTCAGCTGCAGCGCCTGCGCCTCCGGGACTGATACAGCGGCCGGGAAAGAAGAGGCAGTAGAGGAAAAGGCCGGAGAGGATAAGACCGGAGAGGAAGAAACCGGGGAAGAACTCTCCGATGGAGCGGAAGGCGCGACCGGGCTCTTTCTGTCCCTGACGGAAAGAACCGACAAATCGCTGGCCTTTCCTCTCACCGAAGAACAGGCCGAACAGGTTGAGAAAGCCGGTGCGGGCAAGGTGACCTGGACCCTCCACAGGATCGCACCGTACGCCAATCCTGCGGACGGGAGTTTTATCCCCCTCCACGGCGAAGAAAAGATGTACCCTGGCGAAAAGGAAACGATCGACTTCGCGACCATCAGATTCAATGATGCGAACGAATACGGTCAGCCTTTTTCCATGGAGCGCTTTGAGACTACGCTGGACGGTTCCACACTGAAACTTGATTTCACCACCACTCCTGTCAAGACCGGCAACAATGAAAGCATACCCCATGAAAGCGGCGGCAGGTTCTTGGAAATCTGCGGCGTGTTTACCCTTACCGCTGAACTGGACGGAGTCACTCTGACTTCCTCCACTCACGTCACTATTAAGCCCTACGCCTCTTTCCACACCATGTGGGAGATGTTTGATGAGCTGC
>JAZRKZ010000349.1:0-15594 GCA_045646565.1 Lachnospiraceae bacterium | reverse complement strand
GACACTTTGGCACGCGCGCGAGAGGGAGCGGGAAGGGAGATCTCAAGGCGGTGACGCCGGGAGAGAGTAGGAGGGAGCTGGCCCCCTCCTACTCGATTGCGTTTTAGGGCGCCGGATTTTCAGCCGGATCCTCATCATCGTAGTGTCTTTTCCTGGACGCAAAACGTTCATTACGGATCTTTCTTTCTTCTTCTGTATGATACCAAAGCAGAATGGATATGGAAAGTGTTACTGCTGTGAAAACGGCATATATCAACGCAAAAAATGCCCTTGAAGCCGTAAAGAGGAAGCAGGCTGAGTGGGATGGTGAGGAACTGCCGGTCGAAGAAATGCCTAAGACACAAAAGCAAAAGATAAGTGTGCTCAAACAGTTGGCGGAGAAGAGGGCAGAAGTAGTGGAACAGCAGGCTGGAAATAAGCAAGCCAAGAATATGGAAATATAAATGCAAATCTTGAATGCGATAGTATCTCCTGTTACGGATATGTGAGATACTATCGTTTTTTATTCTGTGGGCTATATTATAAAATACAAGCGCAGCTAGAAGCCATAGAAATGCTTTGCAGCACCTAATTCGTTAAAGAATAGGAACCGGCAATAAATATTATGGTCATTTATCGAATCAGAAAATATTTTCGGAACGAAAAACCTTGTATCGCTGGTCTTACTGCAGTATGAGGCTTTTGTTTGCTTCAAACATTTTCAAAGAACCATTTCAAATAAACCCATAAGGCGCACTGAAATTAGCATTATAAATATCGAATTTGCAATTAATGCGCAATAATGGCGATTATAATGTTGACAGTTAACACTGAGAGTGATAACCTATGAAAAGATAAGGAGGAGAATGCCATGTTGCTGCAGTTTATAGTACAGAATTATGCTTCAATTAAAGATGAAGTTATATTAAGCCTTGAACCATCTGCTGATCAGGAACATCCGGAGAATATTCTTACTAAAGGAAAGTATAGAGCAGGAGTAATAACAGCTATATATGGAGCAAATGCATCCGGGAAGACAGCTGTATATAAAGCCATGACTTTGGCTTTGGTTATTCTGCGTTCCTCTAATATCAGGCAAATTAATGATCTGATACCAGTTGTGCCTTTTAAATTCGATGCAGAGTCAATTTCAGCTCCCAGCAGATTTGAATTCACTTTCGTTGCAGGTGATGGAAGAAAATATATCTATGGATATTCTGCAGATCAGCACAAAGTGCATGAAGAATATCTTTATCGGTTTAATACATCCAGACCGGCGCTGATTTTTGACAAAAAAGGGACGGAATATAAATTTGCGAGATCAGAGAAGAAATATCTGGAGCCACTGGTTCGGATGAATACGGGGAATAAGCTTTTCCTTGCAACGGCAACAACATGGAATGTGGAAAGCACTGCTGTTCCTTATAGGTGGCTGGCTGAAGGTATTGATGCATTTACTAATGATGAGAATATTACCAATATCGCCTTGAATATGTTTCGTACGGACCAGGAAGCAAATGTAGAATTCACTACAAAACTGTTAAGACAGGCAGATATCAATATCAGTGATATTCAAGTAGAATCCAAAAGAGTTGAGAATCCACAAGGAATACCGCTTCTTGGAGGCATTGTAATTGCCGGGCAATTGGTACAACCTCAGGAACAGTATGAAATAAAAATTACAACAGGGCACACTATTGAAGATAGCGAAGGAAATGAAAGGCTATACCCCCTTTCTCTGGGAGAAGAATCCTTGGGAACACAGCAACTGTTTTTCCTCTCACCCTTATTAAGACAAACATTTGATGAAGGAAAGGTCCTGGTGGTGGATGAGATAGATAAAAGTCTGCATCCATTTATCGTGAAATATTTGGTCAACCTGTTCAGAAATCCAAATATTAATAAGAATCGTGCACAGTTAATCTTTACGACGCATGAGACAACATTATTATCATTGGATACTTTTCGTAGAGACCAGATTTACTTTACAGAGAAGGATACAAAATCCGGTGTTACAGATCTTTATTCATTGGATGAATTCTCCGTTCGCAAAACTGACAATATAGAGAAAGGCTATCTACTGGGAAGATATGGAGCTATTCCATTTTTGCATGCGGAGGAGATTGTTTGATGGCAAGATCATTTCCAAGAAAAAAACGTAATACAGTTACCCGACGACAAAAACCACTTATTCTGATCATAGCTGAGGGTCAGAATGTAACGGAGTCACAATATTTCAGACATTTTCAGGAACAGCATGCAGACTATAACATCAAAATACTGATTCCAGGGCATATTACGGATCCTTCAGGTATGCAGAAAACGATTCTGCGTTACTGGGAACAATATGAGATGGATGCAGAAAAAGGTGATGTTGCGTTTATTGTTCTGGATCTGGATTGTGATTCGGAAAAGGGCAGGTTAATCAGGAAGCTGGAAAAAGAAAATGAAAATGCTAGATTTGTTGTTTCAAATCCGTGTTTTGAAGTCTGGTTCCTGTTGCACTTCAGATATTCTACTCGTGCATACTATACGAGTGCAGAAGTGATCAGAGATTTGAGAAAGTATATTCCTGACTATGAGAAGAACACAGATGTTGCTTTATTAATTACGGATGATATCGAAATCGCCATGAAAAATGCGGAAAAGCTCCGAAAACATTTTCTTGATATTGGTGCTGAATGGCCTTCGAATACATGTAATCCCCGCACTGATGTGCCGGTCATTATTGATGCAATTAATAGATATCGAAATCGTTAAGGAGGTGGTGCATGATTGACGAAATAAATAAAATGATTGAAACTTATGAGGAAGTGGGGGATTTTACTTATACCACTATAACAGATGATCAGATTGTAGAGGCGCAGAATGCTCTTGGAGTAGAACTACCCGGACAATATTTGGATTTCCTGCGTACCTATGGTCATGGTGGCATAGGCGGCATAGAAGTCATCGGTATTGGCAAAAACGGAAAAATGCTTTTTGTGTCTGAAACAATAGAATATAGAGAGTACGGTCTGGATAAAAACTTGATCCTGATCGAGAATTGCGATGAATGGGTATATTGCATTGACTGCAATAATAATAGTATCGTCTCATGGAGCAGGGAAGATACTCAGAATGCCTATCCTGATTTTGACTCTTACTTGCTGGATAGATTTACCGATGCCGCAGAGAATCTTTGATTGTTGGGATTTTCGAATGATGGAGATAGGAGTATTGGTAAGCTCATGGCATGTCAACAAAATGTCGTCATTGTTTCCGATTTTACTTTTTGGAACGTATCAGGATACCCCCCAAGATACCTACAAGGTACACCCAAAGATATCTCCCAGTAAGGTGAAAGCCAGATAGAAGAAAAATTGAATGTATTATTATAGCACAACAGTGCAAACGAAGACAGCTATTTCTGCTGATGCTATTTGATGCTCGTCAACGAGGCCAATCCAGTCTGGAGCGGGACCGCATCGGAACTGCTTGTAGCAATTCCCGATATTGAAAAAAGGCAAATGTTCTGACACGATATCTGAACGCCAAGACCAATCGGCTCCTGAACGAGTATGGTATTGAATATCCTGCCATAGAGCGCACGCTGTTCCGCAGAGAATTCAGCCTGAGGCTGATGGAAAAAGAGTAGATGTGAGGATGTTTTTATATAGGGCGCTATATAAAATACCGTCACAATCGTCATTGACGGAGATGATAACGGTCAGATACATAAGGATGCTTCAGACAGGATACATGCCGGTAAAGCAGGCAGTGCATAAAGAGAGCTCGCCGATCATGGATCTAAAGTCTTCAATTGATAAATAATTCAGGGAGTCCGCTTCGATTCTCCTTCTTATATCTTCTGTTGAATGCTCGGAAGCGATCAGCTGCTGGCTGTTCGGAACATCCGTCCCGTAATAACAGGGGTATAAAAACGGAGGCGAACTGATCCTTACATGAACCTCTCTGGCTCCGGCCAGGCGAAGCATTCCAACGATTTGACGCATTGTAGTTCCCCGCACAATGGAGTCGTCAATCAGAATGATTCGTTTTCCATCTACCATACTTTTAAGAACGTTCAACTTCCTGTGTACAGCAGCCTCGCGTTCGGAAGCACTTGGCTTAATAAAACTTCTGCCGATATAACTGTTCTTATGAAACACCAAAGCAAAAGGAATGCCGGATTCGAAAGCGAATCCTTCTGCAGCTATCAGTCCGGAATCCGGAACGCCTGCAACAAGATCTGCTTCTGTCGCAGATGAACGGGCAAGGGCCTGTCCTGCCCGGAACCTGGCATCATGTACTTCGACCCCATCAATCACAGAATCACTTCTCGCAAAATAAATATATTCAAATATACAGTGCGCCTGATTCATTCCGCAGAGATCTTCCCTGCTGCAGATGCTGTCTTCTGAGATTATAATAATCTCGCCTGGCCGGATATCACGAATGATTTCTCCGCCGACCGCTTGAATGGCTGCACTTTCCGAGGCAAGTATGTATGCATCATTCTTTTTTCCCAGAATCAAGGGTTTGATTCCGTGCGGGTCTCTGAACCCAATGAGTTTTCGGGGGCTCATAATGATGCAGGCAAATCCTCCTTTCAGCTTTCCAACTACCCGCAGCACTGCCTCTTCTACGGATGAGCAGTTAATCCGTTCGCTGATGATCTCATAAGCCAGTACCTCGGAATCGGACGTTGTATAATGTGCCTGACCACGAAACATTTGCGCTTTTTTGATTTTCTCCGCGTTCATGATATTCCCGTTATGAACCAGTGCAAGACTTCCCTTTATATAGTTCATGGCGATCGGTTGTGCATTTTCCGGTGTACTGCCTCCCGTAGTTGAATAACGTACATGCCCGACCCCGATATTTCCCTGCAGTTCTTCTATTTCTTTCGAACTGAACACTTCACTGACAAGGCCCATTCCTTTTTGGGTCATCAGATTGCCTCTGGCTCCGGATGTGTCGGATACGGTAATCCCTGCCGATTCCTGACCCCTATGCTGCAGCGCAACAAGGCCGTCATAGATATCATATGATACCTGTCTGCCGGAAGATGAGTAAATGCCAAACACTCCGCACTCTTCATGAATATGATCCGACTCTGATTTTGCCATGACAGTGTTCCTCACTCCTTTCCTCTTACCATAAAAAAAACAGACACGGCCTCCATCAGGCACCTTTGTCTGTATGCGGTAATAATACACAAAACAGGCAGATTCGTCAAGAGAGGCACTTTTGATTTACTACATTGAAAAGAAGTCTTGAAAGTTATAAAATGTCATTAGATTTGTCAAAAGATGTTTAAGCTTAACACAGCCATAGTAGTTATTATAGATCTGTTTTATTGGTATGCTAAGATTTAGCTTGAGGCATTGATTCGCATTTGATGAGTTAAATATTCTTAAGATAATAAAAAGAATGTCTCAACCGTAAATATCAGTGAGGTGATTTCAGCCATGATGTATAGATATATGACACTGAGTGACGGTACGGAAATAGCTCACTCAGAAATGAAAGACAATGACCGCGTTAAGGTATATATTGAAAAGCCTGTCTATGGTGGCTTCCACCATGCTACTTGCTGGCTGCCTGATTATGAATGGCAGGATATCGTCGGATTCACTGAAGAAGAGCAGAGCCGTCTGAAAGAATTTGTAGAAGCCAATGCTCACCTCATAATTGAGTTTTCCCAGGAAGGGGGCTTTGATAATGCTTCAAATCTTTAAGATCGGTCCCTATGTCATCTACTTTTGGTCTGATGAAAATATGCCTCTCGAGCCAATTCATGTTCATGTAGCAGAGGGGGTTCCTCATGCAAATGCGACTAAGATATGGATCACTCGTAAAGGGAAGGCATTACTCTGCAACAATAATTCAAAGATTCCGCCCAGACAGCTGCGCAAATTAATGCGCATGATTGAAGCCAATAGCTCTGAAATTATTGATGCATGGTTCGATTATTTTGACGAGGGCAGGTATTTTTGCTGATGCAATTTAATGCTAAAAATCTTTGATAATCAAAATCATACAAGAAATAGTATGGTATTATGCCCGGATTTAATGCAGATTTATACTAGAAATACCACAAAAAATGGCCAACCGGATACGTGAGGGTGGCCGTACAGTCGGTTCAGGCCGTGTTGCTTCCGTTATCGAGTAATTCGCTTTTTGTAAATTCAACGACAGGGGCATGAAATAAGCGCCCATAAGGAAAGACCATCTGGAATGACCCCAGATGGTCTTTTTGTATAGCCCTTTTCTGTTAGTTGTGTTATACTTGTATCGCTTGCGTTGTAATATCGGTTTTTGCCTGATAGAGGTATGCGCAAGATCCGCAAGACGGGACTTTACCGATGAGGAAGATATAAATAACATGAGAATATTAAAACGTTTAAGAAAATCGGCCTACGCGAAACTGCTGCTCGTTATTCCGGTCGTGCTCATCCTGTCGATCGTGTTCGTCACGCTGATCCGAAAGGACAAGAAGGATGAGAGCGACAATATTAGAAGAGGCATTGCCTATCTTGAATCGCTGGAGGCCCGCAATCCTCAGGACATGCTGGAGGAACTGCGCCAAAAACACCGTGAAAAGCAGGCGGCGAAAGTGGATGAGATCCTGGCAAGGATCGACAGCGGCGAGCTCTCGGTCTGGTCACAGTTCAAGAATTCGGCCATTCTCGGCGATTCAAGGGCGGAGGATTTCGTTGCTGACGGCTTCCTGACAGCGACAAATGTATACGCGGAGAAAGGCACGATGTGTTCGGACGCGATGAACTACATAGATGCTGTCGCGGCAACAAACCCGACATGGATATTCTTTACATACGGCATGAACGATGTCGACGGTTACTGGAACAATTCGAAGGAGTTCATCGACGCCTATACCAACGTCATCAAGAGCTACCATGAGAAGATACCTGGCGCCGTCATCTTCGTCAACTCGATCATCCCGGTCAACGACCATGCGCTTGAGAAAGATTCCAACTATAAGAATATTCCCGAGTATAATACGGCCCTCAAAAAGATGGCGGAAGACCTTGGGGTATGCTGGATCGACTGCGATGATTACCTCACGAATTATCCGGAGCTCTACGATACAGACGGTCAGCATTTCTTCGCCGAAATGTATCCGATCTGGGCAAAGACGATGCTGAAAGCTGCGTTTGATTATGAGTATTCTCGCAATGAGGATGCGGACATGGTCGTGGAAGAAAGTGCTGCAGATCAGGCCAATGCAGACAGCGGAAGTCAGGATGCCGGCGCCGGGGCTGATGGCAGTACGGACGGTGCGGGTGATACGGCGGATCAATCGGATACGACAGGTTCTGCAGACGAAGAAGCTAACGATACAGATGAGTCATCGGCCGGCACTGAGGGCTGATGACCGAAGGTGAGTATCATGAGGGAAAACAGAAAACGAAAAAAGGCGCCGGTACCGGTGTCAATTTACATCATGGAAGCAATCAAGTGGGCGGCTTTTATTGCGATTGTCGTCATGCTTGCAAGGACCAAAGTGAGCGCGCGTCCGTCGAAGACCGGATTTGAAGAGATGAAGGCCCAAGTCACGAAGAATGCGGATCTGGACAACACAAAAGTGTCGGACAATCTCCTGCTGAAGCGTTTCTATTCGCTTGACGCCTCGGAATACGACGGCGTTGTGTTCTACAGCCCGAAGACGAATATGGGAGCGGAGGAACTTGTCCTCATCCATCTGAAGAATCAGGGGCAGAGCGAGGCGGTCATGAACGCATTTGCAGCGCGTATAGAAACGCAGCTGTCGAGCTTTGAAGGCTACGGCGTGGACCAGACAGAGCTGCTCCGGAAAGCCGTCACGATCTCGGAGGGAAATTACTGCCTTCTCTATGTCGGCGCCAACGCGGATGAAGTAAAGAGCGCGTTCCGAAAAGCACTGTGACGGGGGAGATGAAAGCATGGTATTTAACAGTATATATTTTATTTTCGTATTCCTTCCGATCACGCTGATACTGTACTATGTCGTTCCCGCTCAGGCTAAGAACGCGCTGCTTGTCATTGTCAGCCTTCTGTTCTACGCCTGGGGAAGACCGGAGTCGCTGATCTTCCTGCTTTTTTCCGCCTTTTTTAATTATTTGAGCGGTATTGAAATTGAAAACCTAAAAGCCGGACATCATGAGGACAAGGCGCCGCTGGTGCTGATCTCGTCCGTGGCAGTCAATGTGCTGCTGCTAACGGCCTTCAAGTATTTTCTTGACGGAATGCCGGTCGGTATGTCCTTTTTCACATTCACGGTGCTGTCCTATCTTTTCGACGTGCACAGCGGCCGGACCGGCGCACAGAGGAATCCACTGAACTTTCTCCTCTTTGTCAGTTTCTTTCCGAAGCTTCTTTCCGGACCGATCGTTCAGTACGCGGATATGGAAGAGCAGCTCGCGCATCGCGGGACGGACTTTGACAAGCTGATGGACGGCGCGACCATGTTCCTCGTCGGACTCGGAAAGAAGGTGCTTCTTGCCGACGCGCTGGGAGCTGGATTCGCCATGCTTGGCGGAAGCCGCCAGTCGGTCCTCGGAGCCTGGCTCATGATGATCTTCTACAGTCTCCAGCTGTACTTTGATTTCAGCGGATACTCTGATATGGCAATCGGCCTTGCGAAAATGTTCGGCTTCGATTTTGCCCCGAACTTTGATCATCCCTATATGTCCGCATCCATCGCGGAGTTCTGGAGGCGCTGGCATATTTCGCTCGGGAACTGGTTCAAGCAGTATATCTATTTTCCGATGGGCGGCAGCAGAGTGCCGGATCTTCTGATTCTGCGCAACCTGCTCGTCGTATGGATCCTGACCGGCATATGGCACGGAAATACCTGGTGCTTCGTCATCTGGGGCCTCTACCACGGAGCGTTTGTCATCCTTGAAAGATTTGTCATTAAAGACAGGCTGAACGGGATACCGCGGGCGCTCCGGGTGCTTGCGACCTGTCTCATTGCCGGGATCGGCTGGATCTTCTTCTTCTCGCCGACCCTGCCTGCCGCGTTCCGGGTGATCGTGTCGATGTTCGGCGGGGCTGCATTTGCATCTAAGACCGCAGTCTATGTTCTTAGAAATTATGCAATCCTGCTGATCACTTCCGTCATCGGCTGCACGCCCTGTGGATCGTTCCTGTGGAACCGTCTGTTCTACGAGAATAACCTTGGGATCGGAGAGCGGGCGCTCACGGGCGTGGCCACCTTGCTGCGTATAGGACTTCTCACCCTGTGCATCGCTTCGCTGATCGGCAGTACATATTCATCTTTCCTGTATTTCAAGTTCTAAGACAGGCGATGCGCCTGCGGCGCGTATCCCTGCGTGAAGGTTGAAAGAGAGCACATACATGAACAGTACGAAGACACAACATCCTGAAGATAGAATTGCAAAACGAAGAAAAAACAGAATGCTCCGCGAACTAAGGAGAAAGAGACGTCTTTCCTACATCAGCGGGCTCATTTGCGGTATTCTGATCGTGATTCTCACCGTGATTTCTGTCGTTACTCCGGATAAGAAGTTTTCTGCAAATGAAAACCGGAACCTCAGCGCCCGTCCTGCCATTACTGTGCAGGGGCTGCTCGGAGGAAGCTTTTTTGAAAAGACGGCGGAACATTTTACGGACCAGTTCGCGATGCGCGATAAATGGATCTCGCTGAAGCTTGGCTATGACAGGCTGATCGGGATGAAGGAATCCCATGACGTATATCTGGGCAGGGACCACTATCTGCTGCAGAAGACAACGGAGCCGGACACAGAGGCGCTTTCGGATATTGCGCAGGCGGTGAGTGCATTTGCCGCAAGATATCCGGACATCAGGACGAACATGCTGATCGTCCCCTGCGCTGCGGCGGTCCTTTCCGATAAGCTCCCGAAGAGCGCGCCGGTAAGGGACCAGTCAGCCGACATCGACGCTTTCGGCGAAAAGCTTGGCACGGGCGTCAATGTCGTAAACGCGACGAGCGCCCTGCTCGAATCCAACGACGCAAGACCTCTTTACTATCGCACAGATCATCACTGGACAAGCTTCGGGGCGAGATGTGTGTACGAAAAATGTGCGGCGCGTCTCGGAATCGATTCTCCGGTCACTGATTTCGATGAATACCTTCTCTCGGAGACATTTCTGGGCACACTGGGATCCCAGAGCGGCAGTTACGGCGGAAGAGACGAGATCAATATCTATGTCCCGAAGGACTGCCCGAACTACTATGTCTATTACGCGGACGAGGGAAAAACGATTTCCTCATTGTATGTCAGGGACAAGCTGAACGAGAAGGATCAGTACCAGGTGTTCCTTGGCGGCAATCATCCGATTGTAGAAATCCACACGATGGCGGATACCGGAAAAAATCTGCTCCTCTTTAAGGATTCCTACGCCAACAGTTTTGTCCAGTTCCTCATACCGCACTATGACACGATCGTCATGATCGACCCGCGGTACTATTATGAACGTCTGGGAACAGTGATCGAGGCAAATGAAATCACAGACATCCTTTACCTGTACAGCGCGAACACGCTGCTTTCTGACCACTCGCTGGCGGTCTGCCTGAATTCATCCTCCGCATGACTTTTAGTGTGCGCTATTTAGAACATCTGAGATAAGGTGCCATACCTTGCATTCCTAAATAAAATTTAGTATCATTAACCGTAAGGAGCATTGACCGAAAAAGGCCAATGCTTCGTTATCATAAGCGGTGCATGGAGGTTTTTTATGCTTGAATTAAAACATGTCGGCTATGTCGCCGAGGATGACACAGAGATCCTGAGTGATGTCAGCCTGGCGATCAATGAGCGATTCGTCGCGATTACCGGCCCGAACGGAGGCGGCAAGTCCACGCTTGCGAAACTGATTTCCGGTATTTATGAACCGACCAGCGGTCAGATCCTGCTGGACGGCGTAGATATCACACATATGAGCATTACTGAGCGGGCAAATCTCGGAATCTCTTACGCATTCCAGCAGCCGGTACGTTTTAAAGGCCTTCGTGTCCGCGACCTTCTGCGGCTTGCGGCGGGCAAGGATACAACGCTTTCGCAGGCCTGCGAGTTCCTCAGCGAGGTCGGGCTCTGTGCCCGTGATTACATCGATCGTGAACTGAACGACTCCCTCTCCGGCGGCGAGCTCAAGAGGATCGAGATCGCCATGGTCCTGGCGAGAGGAACGAAGCTTTCTGTATTTGACGAACCGGAGGCGGGCATTGACCTGTGGAGCTTCCAGAACCTGATCCGCGTCTTTGAGAAAATGTATGAGGAGACCCGCGGCAATATCCTGATCATCAGTCATCAGGAGCGCATTCTCAACATTGCCGACAGGATCATTGTCATCAAAGAGGGCAAAGTCGAAAAAGTCGGTACCCGTAACGAGATCCTTCCGGAACTCCTCGCGAGCGCCGACACAGCTAATTCAGCCTGTGATTTTCTGACACAGAAAGCGATGTCGTAAGGAGGGCAGTATGGACGAGATACGAAGAACACTACTCAGGGAGATTGCAGATCTCGACGCGCTGCCGGTCGGCGCCTACAATCTTCGCGAAAACGGAAAAGCGGCTGGCCGCAACACCACGGCCAATATCGATATTGTCACGAAGGAAGACAAGCCCGGAATTGATATCTATATCGCGCCGGGCACAAAGAAGGAGAGCCTTCACATACCGGTCATTATCTCAGAGACCGGGCTCACGGACCTGGTCTACAACGATTTTCATATCGGCGACGATGCGGATGTCACGATCATTGCAGGCTGCGGTATCCACAACTGCGGCGGCGAGCTGTCGCAGCACGACGGTATCCATACATTCTGGCTCGGAAAAAACGCCCGCCTGCGCTATGTCGAAAAACACTACGGCGAGGGTGACGGCAGCCGGAATGTCATGAATCCGACGACCGTCGTTCACCTGGACGAGGGCGCGTCGATGGAGATGGAGACGACGCAGATCGCCGGCATTGACGATACGGACCGCCGGACGGAGGGCGACCTCAAAGCGGGAGCGAGCCTCGTCGTCAAAGAAAAAATCCTCACGAACGGAGTACAGAACGCGAAAACGTATTTTAATGTCGATCTGAACGGAGAGGGATGTTCTGCAAATATCATAAGCCGAAGCGTCGCCCGTGAGAACAGCACGCAGTTTTTTGACAGCCGTATCAACGGAAACGCACCCTGCGCGGGTCATTCCGAATGCGACTCGATCATTATGGAGAATGGCAGAGTGACAGCCTGTCCGTCTCTCACTGCCAATGACATTGACGCAAGTCTGATCCATGAGGCGGCCATCGGCAAGATAGCCGGAGAGCAGTTGATGAAGCTGATGACGCTGGGCCTTACGGAGAAAGAGGCGGAGGAGCAGATCGTCAACGGATTCCTGAAATAAGACAGTTGTATGTAAACATCAGGGAACAATTGTAAACCATGAACGATTTTGTGGTTGACAATTGTTCTCTTTTTGTTTACGATACTCCATACAGACGGGATGGCTGGAGGAAGAACGAAATATGACCCGTCATTGGAGGAGAACATGAGAAATAAGTCTGCAGCAACTGCATCTTCAATCCAAAACAACGCGGCGATCGCGCTCATGACAGCAATCATCTGCATTGTAGGACCGCTGACGCTCCCGATCGGTCCCGTGCCGATTTCACTCACGCCTTTTGCTATATGCATTTCCGTCTATGTGCTCGGAAAAAAACGGGGAACGATCGCCTGTGCGCTCTACCTGCTCATCGGCCTCATCGGCCTGCCGGTCTTTTCAGGCTATTCGGCGGGGCCGGCAGTACTCTTCGGACCGACCGGAGGATATCTCATCGGATATGTAGTCATGAGTTTTATCTCCGGTTACTTTATTGACAGATCCTCCGGAGGATATGCCGCTTCGTTCAGCGGTCTGGTAATCGGTCTTGCTGCGCTATATGTCATCGGAACTCTGTGGCTTTCCTATTCGACCCGGATGTCTCTGGCAGCTGCATTTGCGGCAGGCGCAGCCCCGTTCATTCTGTTCGATCTTCTGAAGATTGTTCTCTCGATCGTGGTCGGTTCCCGTCTGAGGAGCAGACTCGGAGCGATCGGATATGTACCCGGACAATAAAAAAGAGGGGCTGCCGACAGCCCCTTTTTTTATTTAGTCGAAGGACAGGCCTCTGGCTGCCAATGGCAGCAGCATGTACACATAGCAGAATACATAGAGGCTCTTTGTCTCCCAGCCGAGGTGGAAGAGGAAGCCGCCGAGAAGGAAGAGCAGTGGGAAGAGCACAAAGATCAGTGCTTCATCATGCCGGCTGCTGTAGCGGTCGGTCCTTTTCCGGAATATTTGATAGATATATTTCAGAATAAAGAGGATACAGCCGGCCAGCAGTACATAGTACAGGATATTGCATAGAAGGCAGCAGATATCGTAGGCTGTGCCGCCGGCGTAGAGATTCTTATAGAGATATCCGCCGACATCATCGGCGACATCTCCCTGGGGTCCGACCCATACGGACTGGAATGTCGGTTCTGTCCAGGTGGATGCGAGTTTTCTCATGAAAAAGGTATAGGCATAGTCGGGATCTGCCTTAAATGTATCCATACGTTCGGCGATCAGAGCGCGTGCGGCTTCGTCTGTGGCTTTTTCGTTATAGCCGTTGTCGGCAAACGATGTATAGACATAGCCGTTGTACCAGCCTTCCGCCCGTTCACTTTCCGAAAGACCCATAGCGACCCAGGCGGTCTTCGGTACAGAATCCGTGAGTTTGACGCCGCTTGCCCGCGTCACGCCGATCTCAAGCAGCGTATTCGGAACAAACAGCACAAGGATGAGGAAAACGGCTGTGACCAGATAGCGGATCCCCCCGCTTTTTTTTCTGCCGTCGCGGTGCGCGAGTGACCGGAAGAAGACAAGAAGCAGGAGAATGATCTCCGCTATTACGCCGATCATGTAATTATTGCGGATCACAACGGCGATGGAAGCGGTAATGACAGCGGCGATCGCATACAGTACGTTCCCGCTGTTCTCAAATTTAATGAGAGACAGGATCGAAAACAGCAGGGCGGTGAGTCCCGGGATGATGCCGTAGCAGAAGATGCACAGGAAAAAATGCGGCAGCATGAGGAACGAAAGAAGTACCGTCATGAAGCAGACATGATCGTCCTGATTGAACAGAGCATGGGCTATGTTGAGTATCAGCAGGTTATTGAGAAGTATAAGGATCAGATTCAGGATAAAGACAAAGCGGACTCCGGGCAGGACCCTGAGGAGAAGGCTGAGCAGGATCGTGAGGCCGATCTGGTGCGGGTTCTTGGCCAGATAACCGTCCGCATAACTCAAATTTCCGGCTGTTTTATCCAGGAGAAGAGCTGAGAAATCCCCGTTCTTTATCTGACCGGCTGTTTTGTAGAGGATACTTGCGTCCGAGCGGAGCGTTTCCGGTATACGGAAGATCAGGTAAAGCCCGAGTCCCAGATACAGGATCGTACCGATGAGGAAGAAGAGCGCTGTTCCGTTCTGGGAGATAAAGCCGTTTGGATTGCGAAAGGCAAAATATGTGAGCGCAATAATGAGGACAAGGACTGTCAGGCTGATGAGATACAGTAGAATATTGTTCGTCTGGAATTCTATGATTTCAGATTCATGCAGCGGCATAAAGGCTGAACCGGTCAGGTTCAGCCATGCAATGAACAAAATCGCCGCGGTGCCGGATAGGAAGACAATGCCCTTTAGGATGTTGGTTACAATTTTCAATGGTCGGTCCTCACTTTGTTCTCTAAAAATATATAGAATAGCTGTCAAGTCTTGCCCGGGTGGTTATATAGAGGTCATAGAGCAAAGACCCGGTGTGCCCGTAGGCTGGATAATCTCCTTCCGGTATGTCCAGTATCTGGTAATCAAAACAGTTGATGATCGTCGTGCCGCTCGGATGCTCTGATACCGGACAGAAATGTCCGTAGGATTTATGTACATGTCCGTGGATTAAATATTTCGGCTTCCATTTTTCAAGCAGGGGATTGAAGCATTCGAAGCCTCTGTGCGGAAGGTCGTCCATGTCCCCGAAGCCGTGCGCGGGAGCGTGTGTGAGAAGGATATCGAAACCGTTCATGAACGCGGTCTTCCTTCTCAGCGTCTTTATGCGCCGCTGCATTTCGTCCTCTGTATACTGATTGCGCCCTCTGTTATAGCGCCGACTCCCGCCAAGTCCCATAATACGCAGCCCTTTATAGTTGTAGACGGTGTCTTCAATGCATATGCAGCCCTCCGGGGGCTCCTCGGCGTATCGGTCGTCGTGATTCCCCCGGATATAGAGAAGCGTACAGTTCGTCATCGTGACGAGAAACTCCAGATAGTCCCGCCGAAGGTCTCCGGCGGACAGGATAAGGTCCACTCCTTTAAGGCGATCCGGATTATAATAATCCCAAAGGACCTTTGATTCTTCATCTGCGATTGTCAGGATCTTCATAGGATCTCTCTATACTTTCTTATTAATATTCCACAAAAGATGCCTATTTTAGGCACTTTCTGGAACGCCTATAGTTCATTGACAAACAGATCTATGAGCGAAAAGTACATCTTCTCTGTTGCGAAGTGCTTCTTTTCCGGCTGAATGGGTATACGAATCAAAACGTCATCACTTTTATGAAGGCGATCCGTCTCCC
>JAZRKZ010000348.1:0-2876 GCA_045646565.1 Lachnospiraceae bacterium | reverse complement strand
AGTTGGCAGCTACATATAACACCTTCCGCACTACACGCGCATTTCGCACTACCCGGGGAGATGTCGTAAATGTCGGAGGCAGCGCTTATGACAATTACGGATATTCATTGAATGTCAGTCAATCAAAAGCCATCATTGAAGACGCCCTTTATAATTCTGTCTCACAGACAATTTCTCTGTCCTGGAACCAGCTTGCGGCTGCGCGCGATTCCGAGAGAGCAGATTTCGGTTCGACCTATATAGAAATCAGTCTGGATGAACAGCACCTCTGGTATTACAAAGACGGAGGGCTCGCATTCGAGACAGACATCGTTTCCGGAACTGCCACACCGAGCCGGGCTACCCCGACCATGGTAGTTCACATTCAATACAAGTCGACCGACCACACTATGCGCGGGAGTTACGGCGAATCCCATGCTGATTATGTGCTGAACATCCATAGCAGCGGTATCCATATCCATGACAGCGCATGGCGCTCCGATTACGGCGGAAGCATCTGGCTGTCAAGCGGAAGTCACGGATGCATCAACACTCCTCCTGCCAAGATGGCTCAGCTCTTTGGGATGGTGGATGTCGGCACTCCTGTCATCATTTATGACAGATATAATCACGTATCAAGTTTCCAGAATGAGTCCTATGGCGTTAGTTGACATACTCCCACCACTTTCGCTGTCGCTTAGAAGTGGGGCTTCCTGTTCGACAGCCCTAACGGGCTGAGCATAAGCAGGCTTCCCCGTGCTTTGAATCAAAGGGGGCTGTCGCATGACGACAGCCCCCTTATCTAAAACCAAGGAAATTTCTCCTATTGAGATGAAATTATATGTGATTTACTTGCTGATGGAAACCGGTGAAGACGGTCCGCCAATGTTGTTCTCACCAAGGGCCGTCGGAATCTCCTGCATAAGAGCGAAATAGACATCCCAGTAATCAGCCGTTGCGCACCAGGCTCGGACAGTATACTGAAGACCGCCCGGAATTCCGCACACCGGAGCGGCGAAAGGTTCCGGTGTCTGAAGGACCTTTGCGTTCGTTTCCAAGACTCCCAGCATGACCCTTCGAGCATCCTCGATGGGCACGGAGCCGGCTACATTAAAGGTCAGGTCGACTCTTCTGGTCGACTCAGACGTAACATCCGTCACGTTCCCGCTGGTCAGGGCGCTGTTGGGGACAGTGATCCTCTTATTGTCAGGCGTCATAAGAGTAGTATAGAAGATACCTATCTCTTTGACTGTGCCTTCCTCACCGGCGCCGACAATATAGTCGCCGACAGCGAAGGGACGGAAGATAAGAAGCATGATGCCGCCGGCCAGGTTGCTGAGGGCGCCCTGGAGGGCCAGACCTACGGCAACGCCGCAGGAAGCGATCACTGCTACGACCGAGGCCATCGGAACGCCGAGGATACTTATGATTGAGACTACAAGGATTACGTAGAGCGCCGTGCGGATCGCGTTAGTAAAGAAGGACGCCGCCGTCGGGTCGATCTTCGCAAGTGCTTTCCCTTTACGGACGATCTTCATGAACTTATTGATCACGATCCGTCCGACAATGAAAACAAGCAGCGCCAGAACAACCTTGCCTCCTGCCTGCGTACTGAGATCTACTGCGCTATTGATAAATTCCTGCATGTTCATTTCCCCCCTTTCAATTGAAAAACATTTTTTCCGGCCGAAACTCTGTGGCCAACACAGATTCATAATATCATATTTTTAGACAAGTCGGCAAAAATATCCGGTTCATTATAAAATAAACTTTTCAATTACCTCCGCCACAGCGTCATGGTCACAGTCGGCTTCCGTGATGAAATCGCATTCCGGAAGGATCCCTCTGGCGGAATTTGCAACTCCTACGCCAAGTCCCGCCGCCTTTATCATGGAAAGGTCGTTAAAATTATCTCCTATTGCAATCGTGTCCTTTATATCCACGTGCAGTATTTCCGCCAGCCGTCTGAGTCCCTGACCTTTGTTGACGCCCTTTCGGTTGAACTCCAAATACCTGTTGGAGGAGTAGCTGACATCCATATTTCCGGTTATGTCAGCAAGCTCTTCTTTAATGGACTGAAGGTACTCATGATCCGTATTGATGTAAAGCATTTTCACGATATCCTGTCCTTTCAAAAAACCAGGATCATCGTCGTCCCTTTCGATCACTTCCATGCGTCCTGCCAGAAATTCACGCTCTCCAAAGGAATCCATCCGCCATACATACACCTGATCCTTCGTATAGATGTGCATACCGACGTCATATTTCTTCGCCCGTTCAAAAAGCTCTTCCACTTCCTCAAAGGTTATCCCCTGATAATAAAGCATTTTGCTGCCGGCGTTTTCTGTAATGGCGCCGCCGTTGAAGCTTACCACGTACTGGCCTTCTTTGTCCTTAAGACCCAGCTCACGAAGCGTCCCCTGCGCCGTGTTGTAGGGTCTGCCTGTCCCGATCACAAATTTTACGCCCAGCTTCGCTGCCTTCGCTATCGCCTCCCTGTTCTTTGCGGAAACCTTTTTGTCCCATGTCTGCAACAGCGTTTCATCCAAATCGCAAATAATAATCTTATACATTCGTTTTCAAACCTCACACTGCCTCTTTAGCCAGATAATCCCACACAATTCCATAATCGCCGGCATATGTGACCGCGTGCATGCCGAACTGCCGCGCCGCCTCCGTGTTCTCCTCCCTGTCGTCGACAAAAAGACATTCACCTGGGACAAGATGATATCTGTCACAGATCAGTGCATAAATTCGCAGATCGGGCTTTACCATCTTTTCGTCACAGGAAACAACGATCCCGTCAAACGTCCCTTCCGGGAAGTCCTTCGGAAAGTAATCATGGAACGAAGCGGCGGCGTTGGAGAGAACATAGAGACCGTAGCCTGCCGTACTCA
>JAZRKZ010000347.1:0-4408 GCA_045646565.1 Lachnospiraceae bacterium | reverse complement strand
CCAAAGTCGACACTGTCGGAAGCGGAAAAACATACGCGCTGAAAGGTATGGCGGTCGTGACCGCAGGACCTATTGTCGGTTTCCAGGAAGGCGTCATCGACATGACGGGCCCCGGAGCGGATTACACTCCGTTTTCCAAGACACTGAACCTTGTCATGGTCTGCAAGCCTGTTGAAGGTCTGAAGCAGCATGACTATGAAAAAGCTGTTCGCCTCGCCGGTTTCCGTGTCGCGGCGGCAGTCGGTGAGCTTGCCCGCGCTCTTGAACCGGATGAGACAGTGGTTTACGAGACGTGCACCATTAAGGAAGGAATAGAGACATATCCCGGCCTTCCGCGTGTCGCATACGTTCACATGCTTCAAAGCCAGGGACTTCTGCATGATACCTATGTTTATGGGGTGGACGCCAAGCAGATCCTCCCGACGATCATTTCTCCGACCGAAGTATTCGACGGTGCGATCGTATCCGGAAACTGCGTGTCCGCGTGCGACAAGAATCCGACATATGTCCACCAGAATAACCCGGTCGTGGAGGAACTCTTCAAGCAGCACGGCAAAACGCTCAACTTTGTCTGCCATATTCTGACAAATGAGAATGTCTTCCTTGCAGATAAAGAGCGCAGCTCTTTCTTCACGGCAAAGATCTGCAAAATGCTGGATCTCGATGGCGTCATCGTTTCTGAGGAAGGCTTCGGCAATCCGGATACCGATCTTATCATGAACTGCAAAAAGATCTCTGCAGAGGGAATCAAGACGGTCATCATCACGGATGAGTATGCAGGCCGCGACGGAAAATCCCAGTCTCTTGCGGATGCGCATGCTTCCGCAGACGCTGTTGTCACCGCCGGAAACGCCAACGAGGTGATCATTCTTCCGAAGCTCGACAAAGTCATCGGCACTCTGGATTATATCAATAAGATCGCAGGCGCCAGTGAGAACACGCTTCGTGAAGACGGTTCTCTGGAAGTAGAAATACAGGTTATCACCGGTTCGACAAGTGAAGTAGGCTTCGGCTGCTTAAGCGCTCGGTAACGGCCCGGAAAGGAGGTTTATAAAATGGCCAAATTAAAAGTTGTTCATTATATTAATCAGTTCTTTGCCCAAATCGGCGGTGAGGAAAAGGCGGATTATCCGGCAGAGCTCCGTGTCGGTGAAATAGTCGGTCCCGGCAGCGCTTTTCAGGCGGCTTTCGGCGATGAAGCGGAAATCATAGCGACGATCGTCTGCGGTGACTCATATTTTAATGAAAACATTGAAAAGGCGAAGGCAGATATCCTTGAGATGGTAAAGAGCCAGAACCCGGATCTCTTCATTGCGGGACCGGCCTTCAATGCAGGTCGTTACGGCGTCGCCTGCGGTACAATAACCGATGCTGTTCTGAATGAGCTGGGGATTCCTGCTCTTACCGGTATGTATGTGGAGAATCCCGGCGCTGACATGTTCTCTTCAAAGCTGTACATTGTTTCCACAAAGAACAGTGCGGCAGGAATGAGAGCAGCTGTCAAAAAGATGGCTCCACTGGCCTTAAAGCTTGCCCGTCATGAGAAGATCGGTGCGTCCGTTGTTGAAGGCTATATCCCGACCGGCGTCCGTGTCAACTTCTTTGAAAAGGAACGCGGTGCAAAACGTGCGGTCGACATGCTCCTTGCAAAGCTGAATGGCAAGCCATTTGTCACCGAGTATCCGATGCCTGATTTTGACCGTGTCGCGCCGAATCCCGCTGTAAAGGATATGGCTCATGCAAAGGTAGCTTTGGTTACATCCGGCGGTATCGTCCCGAAGGGGAATCCGGATCACATCGAATCCTCCAGTGCTTCTCATTATGGTGAATACAGTATTGCCGGAGTGGAAGCTCTTTCCAGTGAGACGTATGAGACGGCTCACGGCGGCTATGACCCGGTCTATGCCAATGACGATCCGAACCGTGTTCTTCCTGTAGACGTTCTTCGTCAGTTGGAAAAGGAAGGCGTCATTGGTCAGCTGCACGATAAATATTATGTTACGGTCGGAAACGGCACAGCAGTTGCCAGCGCGAAGGCATTTGCCGAGGAGTTCTCGAAAAAACTTGTGGAGGATCATGTCGACGCAGTCATACTGACTAGTACGTGAGGGACCTGTACTCGTTGCGGTGCAACGATGGTGAAAGAAATCGAAAGAGCTGGTATCCCGGTCGTTCATGTTTGTACAGTCACGCCGATCTCTCTGACAGTCGGTGCCAACAGGATCGTTCCGGCAGTTGCGATCCCGCATCCGCTCGGCAATCCGAATCTTGATCACAAGGAAGAAGTGAAACTGCGTAGGAAACTTGTTTTGAAGGCTCTGAAAGCTCTTGAGACAGAGGTTGACGGACAGAAGGTCTTTGAAGGCTGATCGTTCCTATGTAAAATGAAACGCTCCGCGAGGGCGCAGAACGTCCGGTGGACGTTCGTTTTGCGCCGACCGTAGCGGAGCGGAGACCGCAGGGATTCGGTTGGGAATTATGTCAGCTGGCGCTGACCCGAATCCCGCGCCAAGTCTCGCGAGCGAGACTTGAATGATTTTTGCAGCGGCAGAATTTACAGGAGGGAACAAATGGCGCATGAGATTTTAACTGAGGCTTTGGGAATGGCGGAAGAGCTCGTAAAGTGGAGAAGAGATCTGCATCGGATTCCGGAGCTCGGACTCAAGCTTCCACAGACGGCAGCCTATATAACGGACCGCCTGAAAGAAATGGGAATCGAGAGTACCTGCAGTGACAGCAGCAATGTAGTGGCACTGATCGGGAGCGGAGAACCCTGTTTCCTGCTGCGCAGTGATATGGACGCGCTGCCGGTGGAAGAGAGATCCGGTGAATCGTTTTCGTCCACGAACGGATGTATGCATGCCTGTGGTCACGATATGCATGCTGCAATCCTTTTGGGTGCGGCAAAAATGCTGAAAGCCCGGGAGTCGGAGCTGAGAGGAACCGTTAAACTTCTGTTCCAGTCGGGAGAGGAGATCTTCAGCGGCGCAGTGGCGGCGATGAAAGAGGGCGTTTTGGAGAATCCGAAAGTAGAGGCTTCTTTTGCGGCTCATGTATTTGCATCCGTTCCTTTTGGCCTTGTGGCGTACGGTGACAAGGGTCTTTCTTCCGCCTATGGTTTTCATATCGACATCACGGGAAAAGGCGCTCATGGTTCAACGCCGGAAGCCGGTATATCTCCGATCAATGCAGCGGTCCATATCTATCTCGGCCTGCAGGAACTGATCGCCCGTGAAGTTTCCGGTATGGATGAAGTGACGATGACCGTAGGCCAGTTTCATTCAGGTTCAGCGGCCAATGTTATTCCGGAAAAGGCCTGGATGGAAGGAACGCTGCGAACCTTTAATAAAGAGACGGCAGAGTATCTGATCAGCCGCATCACAGAGATGGCGGTCAAGACTGCGGACGCATACAGGGCTAAAGCAGAAGTTACAGCCTTGTACAATGTTCCTATGGTCTATAGCGATCCGGAACTTAATACGGAATTTATCGAATCTATTCGGGAACTGGATGATGGTCTGGTGACTCAAAAGGCCCTCCATGTGATGGGATCTGAAGATTTTTCTTTTATCACGGACACGATACCGGCGGTTTATATGGTCTTTGGCGCAGGCGTTGAGGATCCGACCCGGTGGAGGGCGCAGCATAATCCGGAAATCATTTTTAACGAGAAGGCTCTTCCGGTAGGTGCGGCGGCATATGTGAAGATTGCCATGGATTATCTGACAAAACGAAGCAAAAGATGAATCTGATACTTTTGACAGTTCTTTGATATAATTAAAACGGATATTTCGATACAATAGGACGCATCAAGGGAAAGGCGGGTGCGTCCTTTTTCTATCAATTCGGATATTTTGACAGCCGCGAAGGGAGTATGTGATTACTGCAGCGCACATACGATAGACACTGCCTATGGCACGATTCACTATGGTCTGCCTCATGAACAGAATCAGGGAACCCTGACACTTAAGCTGGGCGACCTCTGCCGCTGACCGTCCTCGATGGAAAAGTCATTCTGAACCGCAAGGAAATCATGGCGCTTCCGTTGTCCGGCAACGAAATTGTTATGGAACTGATGTAAGGAGGAAGTATGCAATACGGATATTTTGACGACAAAAACCGGGAGTATGTCATCACGAGACCGGACACACCGGCGCCATGGGCGAACTATTTGGGATCTCCGGAGTATGGAGCGCTGATCTCCAATAACGCAGGCGGCTACAGTTTTGTGAAATCGGGTGCAAATGGACGCATCCTGCGCTATGTATTCAATCAGTTCGATCAGCCGGGAAGATATATGTACATACGTGACAATCAGGATGGCGACTACTGGTCGGCTTCATGGCAGCCGGTGGGCAAAGATTTGGATGTGTATCATAGTGAGTGCCGGCACGGAACCGGCTATACC
>JAZRKZ010000346.1:0-3243 GCA_045646565.1 Lachnospiraceae bacterium | reverse complement strand
ACCTCTTTTTTCTCGAGATCCTTCGCGAGCAGCGTGTGATACTTCCGGTTGGCAAGCTCGATCCGAAAATCGACGAAAGCTTCCATGATGTTCCGCAGAGACATCGTCTCCGGTCTGCCCTGCGAGACGACCAGCATGTTGACGCCGAATGTGTCTTCGAGCCTCGTTTTCTTGTAGAGTATGTTGCGGATGTTTTCTGCATTTGCACCCTTCTTAAGCTCGATGACGATTCGGATGCCTTCCTTGGAGGACTGATTCGAAATATCCGCGATATCCGTAATCACCCGGGTCTCCGCCAGCTGCGCGACATCGTTCAGGAATTTCCCGATGCCGCTGCCGATCATGGTGTACGGAATTTCCGTCACGACGATCTGCTGCTTCCCGCCTTTCGTCTTTTCAATGACCGTGCGTCCTCTCACACGGATCCTGCCGGTCCCCTCGGCGTAGATCTGCGGCAGCTCATCCTTGTTCACAATGACGCCGCCTGTCGGGAAATCCGGCCCCGCTACATAGCTCATCAGTTCCGCGTCAGAGATATCCGGATCCTCGATGAACGCGCAGACTGCCCGTATGACCTCGCCAAGGTTGTGGGGCGGGATCGATGTGGCCATGCCGACAGCGATGCCCTCCGAACCGTTCACCAGAATGTTCGGGATCCTGACCGGCAGCACGACCGGTTCCCGCTCCGTCTCGTCGAAGTTCGGCATGAAGTCGACCACTTCCTTGTCGAGATCGGCCAGGAACACCTCCTGCGTGATCTTCATGAGCCGCGCTTCCGTATATCGCATGGCTGCCGCGCCGTCTCCCTCGATCGAGCCGAAATTGCCGTGGCCGTCCACAAGGACCTGGCCTTTCTTGAAATCCTGGGCCATGACGACGAGCGAGTCGTAGATCGAGCTGTCGCCGTGCGGATGATATTTACCCATCGTATCACCGACAATACGCGCCGACTTTCTGTAGGGCCTGTCATATCTCGTGCCAAGCTCGTTCATATCGTAGAGCACGCGGCGCTGGACCGGCTTAAGTCCGTCCCGGACGTCCGGCAGCGCGCGGGAGACAATGACAGACATAGCGTAATCTATGTAGTTCTTCTGCATGATCTCCGAATAGTCGGTCCTGATTATCTGATTCCTTTTTTCAGTTTTCTGAGTGGTCTCCAGTCCAGATTTTCCCTTATTTTCCAAGGTTTTTGCGCCTCCTCATTGAGTCCCGGAAAATCACAGTATCAAAATAGTATCAAATCGCTTTTTATGACAGCATCATATATCAAGTTCCGCATCCTGCGCGTGCTCATAGATGAAGTCCCTGCGCGGCGGTACGTCCGTGCCCATGAGAACGCTGGTAATATCCGAAGAAAGTCTCGGATCTCCGATCTCGATGCGGCGGAGCATACGTGTCTTCGGATCGAGCGTCGTCTCCCAGAGCTGATCCGGGTCCATCTCGCCGAGGCCTTTGTAGCGCTGCAGCGTGAATTTCTGGCCTTTATGTGTCTTGCGGTATCGCGTCAGGGCGTTGTCATCGTAAAGATACTCGCCCTCTCCCTTCGACGGGATGACCTTGTAGAGCGGCGGCATCGCAATATAGACATGCCCTTCCAGAATAAGATCCGGCATGTAGCGATAAAAAAGCGTCAGCAGCAATGTCCCGATATGCGCGCCGTCAACATCGGCGTCGGCCATGATGATGATCTTATCGTAGCGCAGCTTTGAGATATCGAAGTCATTGCCGTAGCCTTCCGAAAAACCGCAGCCGAAACTCGTGATCATCGTCCTGATCTCGGCGTTGGCCAGCACCTTATCGATACTTGCCTTCTCGACATTCAGGATCTTGCCCCGGATCGGCAGGATCGCCTGGAAATTGCGGTCACGGGCTGTCTTGGCCGAGCCGCCCGCGGAATCTCCCTCGACGATAAAGATCTCGCACTTTGAGGGATCGCGGCTGATACAGTTAGCCAGCTTTCCGTTGCTGTCGAAAGAGTACTTCTGTTTGGTCAGAAGACTGTTCCTGGCCTTCTCGGAAGTCTTCCGGATCTTCGCCGATTTTTCGGCGCAGCCGAGGATGACCTTCAGGGTATCCAGATTTCTGTCGAAATAGTGCGGAGCTTCCTCGCCAACGATCTTGGACACACTTCTTGCCGCGTCGGCGTTGTCGAGCTTAGTCTTTGTCTGACCTTCAAATCTCGGGTCCGGATGCTTGATGGACACGACCGCTGTCATACCGTTCCGGATATCCGGTCCGGTGAAATTGCTGTCCTTGTCCTTCAGGACGCCGAGCTCTCTCGCATAGCCGTTCATGACCATGGTGAACGTAGACTTAAATCCAGTCAGGTGCGTTCCGCCGTCCGCATTGAAGATATTGTTGCAGTAGCCCATGATATTCTCATGGAATTCATTAACGTACTGGAACGCGATCTCCACCGTGATTCCCTCGTCGATCCCCTTAAAGTAGATCGGCTCCGTCAGGACTTCCTCGTTCTTGTTCATCTCACGAACGTAGCCGATAATCCCGTCCGGTTCATGATAGGTTATTTCCACATTCTTGTCGTCACGCTTGTCCCTAAAGACAATCGTGAGATTTGGATTCAGGTAGGCAGTCTCATGCAGGCGTGATCTTACTTCAGTGACAGAAAACCGGACGATATCGATAATCTCCGGATCCGGTAGGAAATTGACGCACGTCCCCGTCTCCTTCGTTCTGCCCATGATCGGCAGAAGTCCGTTCACAAGCTCCATGTCGGGCTTGCCCTGACGGTAACGGTCATGATGGATCGCGCCGTCGCGCTTTATTTTGATGTCAAGATACGTCGAGAGCGCATTTACGACCGACGAGCCGACTCCGTGGAGTCCGCCCGATGTCTTATACGCTTCATTATCGAACTTGCCGCCGGCGTGGAGCGTCGTATAGACCAGCCGTTCCGCAGGGACGCCTTTTTCGTGCATGCCGACCGGAATACCGCGGCCGTTATCGCTGACCGTACACGAACCGTCATTTTCGAGAGTCACTTCGATATGGTCGCAGAAGCCCGCAAGATGCTCGTCGACGGCGTTGTCGACGATCTCATAGATCAGATGATTGAGCCCCTTGCGCGATGTACTTCCGATGTACATCCCGGGCCGCATTCTGACTGCTTCCAGTCCTTCCAGCACATGAATGCTGGACTCATCGTAGATTTCCTTTTTTCGTGCCATAAGATACCCCCTGAGTGTTGCATTATATCACATAGAACGCACGTTCGCAAGAGGT
>JAZRKZ010000345.1:0-3259 GCA_045646565.1 Lachnospiraceae bacterium | reverse complement strand
ACCACTTATACATTATTTCCTTTCGGCTGATATGGGAGCTACAGGCTCTCCCCAGTTGACTGAGTAATCACGATGTCAAGCATGATTGGTTCTATGACCCCGCAGCGTGAACAGCTACTCGCCTTATCGTTTCTGTTCCTGTTGCCTTCCGCTGGAATTAAGGCGTCGGCCAACTGGTTGATAAAATATCGAGGCTCAATCACCGTATAACCCTGCTTGCTCGCTGTCTACGCTTGTCAGATGCCGTTACCGGCATCATCCCAAGACTCGCTACTGGTGGGTGGCTAACCCTTTCCAGACTGGCTTCGCACCAGTTAGATTACTCGCCCTTCGTCTGGGCGCACAACTCCGATTGTTCAACGACATGCATCTCATTCCGGGTTCCGAGCTTCTTTTCCGTTCGCCTCCTGCCATATGCGATCTTTCCCATATAGACCGGGTTATCAATTACCTTTTTAACGAAGTTATCCGAGAAGCCCGGGATCGTTCCGTTCTGCCGTATCTTCTTCACATAACCGTGATCGTTCAGATATTTGGCTAGACTGCTCACGCCTTCGTTGGTATGGATATACCGGTCAAATATGACCCGTATGACCTCTGCTTCGTCTTCGGCGATAAGAAGCTCACCACCCACCAGTTTGTAGCCGTAAGGAGCAAATCCGCCGTTCCAACGCCCTTTTCTGGCCTTCTGCTCGCGGCCGGCCATGGTCTGGGTACGGATACTCTCCCGCTCGATCTCAGCCACAGCGGACAGCACCGAGATCATCAGCTTACCGGCATCCTTGGAGCTGTCGATTCCATCCTCCACACAGATCAGATTCACGCCGAAGTCCTGCATCAGCTGAAGAGAATTCAGCACATCGGCAGCATTCCGGCCGAACCGTGAAAGTTTAAACACCAGAACATAATCGACATCATCCTTGCGGTCTTGAATATCCTGCAGCATCCGCTGGAACTCCAGACGGTCCTTGATGTTCTTTCCGGAGAAGCCTTCGTCAGAATACTCCCCGGCAATCACATAGTCCTGATATTCAGCATATTTTCGGAGTTTATCCTTCTGGGCCTCCAGACTGTAGCCGTCGACCTGGATCGCCGTGGAAACACGAGTGTAGATATAGCATTTATGTGTCTTCTGCATTGTCTTCTCCAATACGGTTACTGATCTTTTCAGCCTCGTTGAGGATCCTCGTCTGGTATTCTGCGATTTCCCTCAGGATTTCAAACCGTTCTTTTTTATCTTTTCCTTCACGGATCATCTGCGCATTATGGGTTTCAAGATTCGACAGAACTGTAAGTTCGTTTATAGTAGCATAGTCTCTCACATTGCTGCTCCGGGCCAAATCAGGATTCGCATCCCGCCAGGCTTTTGCAGTAAAACCAAACAGAGCCACATTCAGAAGATCAGCTTCTTCAGCGTAAGGGAGCCATCGGAGATCGTCTCTATAATTGCTTTGTGGAATCAGATAATTTTTTACTGCATCCGTTTGGATCAGATAATTGTTCTTGGAAAGGAATCTTTTTGCGTTCCATTCAAGTTTGTGGAGATCATTCTCCTGCTCCTTCAGTCTCTGGAATTCTTTAATCAGGTATAGTTTAAATACTGGACTGATGGCAGAGGCAAATTCAAATGCGATATCTTTATGGGCGTATGTTCCGCCGTAACGCCCCTTTTTGACATACAGACCTATCGCATTCGTTTTATCGATCCAGTCGCTGACACTGATCGTAAATGTATGAAGACCGGCTTCCTGTTTAAAGTGGTCGAATTCGACCACTTTAAACTCACTGTTATAAATCTGCTCCCACGTTCCCAGGTATTCCAATGTGATACGGTTTCTGAGCCAGTTCTTTATAACATCCGCCGCCCGGGCATTACCAGCCTTGGCTGCCGCCATATCCGTAATGCAGATATAGTCATCGGTATCTCTGGATAAGACCGTAATCGGAATATTCTGAACGGTTATAATGCTGTTCTTTTTCATCCTGGTTTCTTATACGGAGAAAATGCCGGGGAGCTTAAGAATGAGGCGTTTTCGGGATTTGGAAGAGTTGGAGGAGAAGAAAATTGCAAAAATGCAATTGAGACCGGATTATGGGACAGGTATATGCGTAAGATAAAGTTGCGGGAACAATCGCAGCGAGTCCTACTGGACAATTTTTCGGTTTTGAAGAAAAGTGTCCAGTAGGACCACAAGACAGCAAAATCAATGAGGATCCCACCCTACAACAATTGTAATCATATGATTTCGTTTGTTTTCTTTCTGTGATATACTATAGGTGGTTAAGGTATGACCTTAAACCATTATCAAGTCAGGAGGATAATACGATGGCAAGCACGTTAGTTCAATTCAGAACAGAAGATACAGAAAAGCTCCGTGCCGTTCAGATCCTTGATCGTCTCGGGCTCTCTCTTCCCGCATATCTGAGGATGTGTATTTCAAGACTGAACCAGGAAAACGGTATTCCTTTCAGCATGAAACTAGAGGAAGAAACCAACCCCGGTATCCGTGCTCTTCAAAGGGCCAGTCGGATCGCAGAGGAATATGGCATCTCAGATATGACTCTCGAGGAGATCAACGCCGAAATCGCAGAAGCAAGGAAGTAAACGCCCATGAAGTATTATGTGGTTATCGACACGAATGTCCTCGTCTCAGCAGTTCTGAAGTCACACTCTGTTCCGGGGAGCATCGTTGAACTTGCCTTTGACGGGCCAATTATACCCATTCTAAATGAGGCGATGAACCTCCACCCCCATGCGGTGCTGAACCGCGTCCTATGGAGGTGGTATCAAAGCCCTTCGGGCTTTAAGTCCCTCCGGGTCTTTTGATATTTGACGGTCGTACCGGTTTCCCCTTTCGGACCGCTTGCGGCCGGCCGTACGTATGCGGGACCGTCCATTGGCCCCCTATCCGTCGGGATCTTTCACAGCCCTCCATCCGGAATACCTGTGGCGGTCTTTTACGCGCGCCGCCCGCGCTGGAGTTCCTTCCAGCCTGCCGTCTCCGGATACGCCAGGAACCGGAAATCCTCCGTCCCTTCCCACGCGCCCGGGAACGCCTTCCTCATGATGTTCGCCGCCCCGCTGCAGTCGGCGTTGATCCTGTAGCCCCCGCTGCAGGCATACAGCCCGCGCCTGACCCGCCTCCCTGAGAAGGACGGCGTCCCGTCCTCCCTGCCATATACCGGCATCGGGTCCATCGCGCTGATGTCCGCCTTCGAGGTGTAGGATTCCTCCTGAAGGACAACACGGATCCCCGCG
>JAZRKZ010000344.1:0-5988 GCA_045646565.1 Lachnospiraceae bacterium | reverse complement strand
TACCTACTTCAGAGCACTCGCCTTCGAAGTTAGAGCGAAGATCAGCCTTGATGTCATCCGGAACATCCGATGCAACGCCGACAACATGCTCGGAAGCCCATGTCAGTTCGCCTTCCTGCTTCTTGAACTTCTCAGCCGGAGCCTTACATACCGGACATTTCTCCGGAGCTGCATCGCCTTCATGAACATAACCACATACTGAACATACCCATTTTGCCATAGTTATTTTCTCCTTTTTTATTTTTACGATATCACATTGACAGAAAATAGGCAACGCTAACTGAGATTGAATCTTACGTTTTTGATACTACAACCCGTTTTCGCCGACAATCAATAGCCCGCCTCGATCTCCATGACTCTTCTATATAAATAGTCATTCATCGGGACAATGAGATCATGCTTTTTGGCCAGCCGCCTGACGGTCCCGGCAAAAAGCTCGACCTCCGATTTCTTGCGGTTCACCCGGTCCTGCGCCATCGACGGCATGGACTCCGGGGAGAGGGAAGCCATGAGATCCACATAGCCGGTGAGGTCCTGTTCCGTCAGGCATATGCCCTCGGCGCCGGCGACAAGCTGTGCCTCCCGCATAGCCGCTACCATGACGGCACGGGGCAGACTGCCCTTTTCGGAGACGCCGCCGTAACCGGTCTCAAAGACCATGCAGGCCTGGTTCACGCCGACGTTGAGCATGAATTTGCTCCAGAGGCGGTGAAGAATATCCGACTCCAGAGTGTAGGCAAAGTCTATACTGTCAAAGAATGCCGCAAGAGCATCCAGTTTTTCCTGCATATCCGGATCAATGATCCCCAGGCAGAACCTACCGGGTATTCTGTAAGTCAGCTCATGACTAAAGAATGTGGCGTCCATACCCTGGGCGACCGCATGGATCACCTTGTCTGCCCCGAAGCGTTCCGACAGGATTTCCTCGCTGGTGACCCCGTTGATGGCGGAGATGATGATCGTGTCCGGCCCGACCGCCGGCGCCATCGTATCAAGCGCTTCCGCAAGGCCGGTAGCCTTCGTCGCGACGATCACAAGATCTGCGGGCTCGGCAAGATCCGGCGTTATGATCCGGAAATCATACGGCTCTCCGTTCACTTTATATACTGTCTCCGCATTTTTTCGATAGCGGTCCTCATCCATGATAAACGCGACATTGTCCCTGCCGATCCTGTTCTGGATCTGATATGCAAACATCGTTCCGAGACCGCCCATACCAATGAGAGTCACATTTTTAATAGCGTGCATATGTATCCTCCCTTCCTCACAATAGCTCTGATCCTGTGTTATCCATTGTAGCAAGTCCGCAATACGCAGACAACAAAAAATCTGTCCCGGCCCACATCGAAGTGAACGCCGGAGACAGATCTCTCCATGCTTTATTATGTATCTGTATTTTCAGTTCCGGTATTTCCGGCAGTTCCGGTATCTCCGGCAGTTCCGGCGTTTCCGGCAGTTCCGGCGTTTCCGGCAGTATCGGCGCCCTGCGTATCCGCAGTGCCGGCGTTGTCCGTACTCTTCTGGTCACCGGTCTTCTCATTCGTACCTGCAGTCGTTCCGTCTTCCGTGCCCTTTGTCTGGGACGCCTCTCCCGTCGTCTGGGACGGAGACGCTGCCTCAGCCGTTGTGCCTTCTCCCGTTGTTCCCTCTGCTGCAACGGCCGGCGTCGGCGTTGGCGTCAGCGTCGGATCTGCCGAACCGCCGTAAAAAGCAGTGCGCATCATAAAATAAGCGACGAGGGCAACGACGATCGCCAGTCCGACGAGCGTGACGATGGAACCGTTCCCCTTTTTGGAGCTTGTCTTCGCCTTCTGCCTGCTCTTTTTCCTGTCCACCGGTCTCGACGCCGGTTTTTCTCTGCGCTTACCGGTCTCCTCCGCCCTTGCGGCCGGTATGGAAGACATTTGCGCCTCACCTGCCCGGGAAGCCCAGCTTACATGAGAAGCAGCATCCATGCGGGCCAGCTCCGGCCTGTTCTCCGAGAAATAGTGTGTGCTCTTGCAGACCGACATTCCGGCCGCGCTGCAGACCTTCAGGATATAGTCTTTCTCAGACCTGTACTGATACTTGAAAATGCTCTGCTGGGACGCCAGCTGAAGCTCCATTCCGAGCGGGATCTCCGTCTCCTCGAGCACGATGCAGAGGAACGGTTTTGACCTTGACAGGGCAAAGTTGATTTCCCTCCGGCAGTTGGCCGAATCCATGGAACTCTTCGATATGAACATCATGAACAGGGCGCACCTGTCAAGGTGCACCGCAATATTCTCCGGCCACTCCACGCCGGGACGGATTCCCTCGTCATACCAGACACGGTAGCCGAGGGACGTGAGTTCTTCTATTGTGCTGTATACTTCTTTACTGTCTTTGTGAGCGTAGCTCACAAAGATATACGGCTCGGGGCCGTTATACGCGGGAATCATAAATGTTTCTCCTTCATCCTCTTTTCCTTATGTCAACTCTTCGATTCTGCGCGTTCCGGCATACCGGCGGACCTTAACTGACCTCCGGCGGCGGAATCGGCTGCGGCTTTCTTATCCATTTGCAAATAAAAATCCCACAGCTGTGGGAATCATGTATAATGGAAGATGCATTGCAGCGTATGATATAATAGCACGCTCTTCGTAAATATACAAACAAAGTGTGATAAATCTGTTAAATAATAACATCCAAAAAGGCAGTTTATTTCACCGGAGGCTTTATGATCAGAATACTGAATGTTATCCTTATATCCATGGCCATCTTCCTTGCAACGGTCGTCAACATGGCTTTTCGAAAGAACTCAAACACCATAACGGCAAGGATCGCTCTGATCGCGGCGGTCGGAGGTCTCGCCGGATACGGTTACGCGTACACCGCTAAGGGCGACCCGGCTCTCGTGGCCGTCGCGCGGACCGTGATATCCGTCTGCGAGATGTTCATCGGAAAGATTGAAGTCCCGACGGTCATGGACGCCCCGCTGTTTTCCAGTCCTCTCCTCCTGTCAGCGTTCTGGGCGCTGCACTTTCTGGCCCTCTATGCGCTGGCAAGCGTCGTCATGACGACGCTCGGGGCAAGCATTCTGAAGAAATTCCGCATCTGGCTGCTCAAAAAGAACGATCTGGCCGTCATATTCGGGGTGTCAAGTCAGACCGTCCTTTTCGCCAACCGCCTCCGCGACGAGCGGAACAAAGACGACTCTCCGATATCGCTCCTGTTCGTCTCTGACCGCCAGGACGCCGAGCTCGCCCGCCTGACCGACAAAAACGGGTGGGTCCTTCGGACGGATCCGGACGCCGTTCACCCGAACAGCCGCTTTCTTCGCTCCATCGGCGTCGGGAAAAACGGCGCCGACCGGAGGATCACTCTGTATGCGCTCTCTTTGGCAAATGCAGCCAACCGCCGCTACGCCTCCGAATTCCTTGAGGCTCTGAAGGAAGCCGGCGTTCCCGACAGCCACCTCTCCCTGACGATCTCAACGGATGTACCCGGCTATACGGATAAACTGCAGGCCCAGCGGGATAGGTACGGGTATACGGATATAAAATCATTTGAACTGCAGGCTCTGACTGCAAATCTCCTTACCCTCCAATATCCTCCCTGCGACACAGTCCGGTTCCGGGAAGACGGAACCTGTGCGGAAGATATCGACATTCTGATCGCAGGCTTCGGAACGACGGGGCAGAATGTTCTTCTCAGTCTGACACGAAGCGCGCAGTTCACCGGCTGCCGCTTCCGCGCGGCTGTATACTCGCCGGATATCGATTCCCGCGCCGGGTGTTTCTTCTCGGTCTGCGACGAGTTCTGCCGGCAGTATCCTATCCGCTTTGTCCGTTCTGACGCAAGAAGTATTGACGCCGCCGAGTTCGTGCGGCAGCATGTCGGAACACTGAAATATATTGTCGCGTGCACTGAGAATGAGCGAACTGACTGGGAAATCATCCGGAACCTTCAGAACATTCTGGGCGATGACGCAAAGCGCGTCCTCTTCCTCATCTGCGGGGAGGGCACTGTCACAAAGGCCGGCTTCGGCGAAGTGGATGATGTGACGACGGATGTCTGGAGGGATGAGATCCTCACCGCCTCCGTCGCGGACAGGGCCGCCAAAGTCCTGAACGCCTCCTACTATAAAGGCAGCACGGCAGGCCCGGAGGAGCTCTGGCGGACCTGCACCCCGTTTTCCAGAGAGAGCTGCCGCGCAGCGGCGGATTTCATACCTGCTTACTGCAGGATGGCGGGAATATCTCCGGAAGACGCGGCGGCGGGGCGCTGGGATCTAAGCGCGGACCTTCTTGAAAATATGGCAAGGACCGAACATCTCCGCTGGAACGCCTTCCACCGGTCGATGGGCTGGCGGGTCATGTCCGACGAGGAATTTGACCGAAGAGCTGCTCTCTATCTTGCCCAGAAGAACGGCAGACCGACGATCCGCATTGCCAAGAACGATGCGGAGAAACACCACGCCTGCCTTGTCTCCTGGGAGGAACTCGCGGTCCTTTCCGATAAGGAAAACGCGGTGACCGGCGGAACGGTGGACTACCAGCAGTACGACCGCAATAATATCCTTGCGGTTCCCTCGCTGCTTTCGGCAATCGAAAAAAGGAGCTGAGATGAAGAACAGAGATAACCGTGACAGAATATTTGCATGGGCGGCGGTCGTGTGTCTGGTCGGCGTCCTGTATTTGCTGGCTGTCGTGGAACAGTCCGTGCCGGGCTCCACAATCAAAAATCCGTGGGACGCCTTCTGGTATTTTCTGGAAACAATCACCACCGTCGGTTACGGAGACGTACATCCGGTCACGCCGTTCGGAAGATTTCTCGGGATCATTTTCATCATACTGAGCTGCGGCCTCATTTCGCTGCTCGTTTCAGCCACAATCAGTTTTATGAACGGATCCTTTATCCTGCGGCTGCGGATCCGCTCTGCACGCGTCTCAAACTGGTGCATTTTTGACCGGGACACGCCTTGCAGCCGGTATCTTGCCGAAAGACTCGATCAGGCCGGGGAAAGGACCGGCATCATTTTCTGCAGGAAGGAGCGGCAGATCACTGGATTCCTGACGTTCCGCTATATCTTTACGCCGCTCTCGGTACAGGAAACGGCCTTTGTCTGCGGCAGAGCGCAGAAGGACAGCATAATAAGGCCGCCCCGGGTCTTCCTTCTTAGCGAGGATGAAGATCAGAATCTTGAGACTGCTCTGGAAATCCTCTCATTCGGGAGAAAACCGGAGATTTACTGCAGAAATTCCATCCGTTTCGATACGCCGCCGAAGGGTCTTCACACATTTGACAGCGCGGAACTCATCGCCCGTACTTACTGGGCAGACCACCCGCTTGTGACGTCCGAAAAGAACGTGATCCTCATCGGCAGCGGCAGGCTGCTCCACCGGCTTCTCGAGCAGGCGGTCCTCGTGAACTGCTTCGGCCCGCTCCTTCGGTCCTGCTACCACGTCTTCGATGTGTCGGGCGGCGAATCCTCCGGCTTTCTTAAGGACCATCCCCGCATCAGCGATGTCGTGACGGTCGTTCAGGACAGCACGTTCGGCAACGAAGTTTTGGCGCAGATGCTTCCAGATGAGCGACTGACATATTCAGAACAGGACAGCACGTTCGGCAACGAAGCTTTGGCGCAGACCGGTGCAGATACTGTCGCGCAGGATTTGCTTCCATCCGCCCCGGATTCCTCGGATAATGATATTCTCTTCTTTCATACGAAGCCCTGGAACGCGGAGCACGGGTATATCGCGGAAGCGGACCGGATCGTCATTTGCACTCCCTCCGGGATCGACAATATTAAAATCGCCGAAAAAATCCGTCTCCTCATGGCGACGGATGCGGACATACATATCTGCGGGACCGACTCCATCGACGGCTCGACCGGCTTCGGCGGTCTTACCGACATTTTCACGCCGGAGCTCATTCTGAAGGAAAAGCTTTATGCGCGCGCCCGCGCTCTCAACGACTATTACAACAGTCTCGTCAGCGATCCCGCGAAAAAGAAGAGATGGGAAG
>JAZRKZ010000343.1:0-2200 GCA_045646565.1 Lachnospiraceae bacterium | reverse complement strand
GCGCAGATGACCTTCTTGAGGTGCTCCACGGCGGCAGCGCGCTTTTCCAGGTTGCCGTCCATGGTGTTGGGATAGAAGGCCAGGGAAGAGATCTCCACGTTCTTCTTGGCGCAGTAGTCCTTGATGTAGGCGACCTTTTCGTCGGTCAGTTCGTCCACATTGATATGGCTTACGCCGGCATAGCGGCGCTCCGCCTTGCCGCAGGGCCAGCAGGCAACCTCCACGCAGGAATAGCCCATTTCGCTGGCGGTATCGATCATCTCTTCAAACGTCCAGCCGTCCAAAATGGCGCTGACAAAACCGAGTTTCATATCGTTTCCTCCTTGCATAGTCGCTCTCAGGGGAGATGTACGCTCCGTCCCCTGATCATGATTGATTCATTATAGCATTATATGGGCGCTGTTGTAAATGACGATGGGCGGCTGCGTGTCAAATAATCTGCATAAACTTGCGGAAAGTGCATGAAATGATACGTACGATAAATGGGGTATATGGAAGAGGAGAATAAAAAGACTGAAAATAGTTGATAGAAATTGACAGAATGTGGACGATGTGATATGATACCTGTAACGCAGAAGGAAGGATGTTCCTTCTGAAAAAAGGCCGTCCGGGGCAGATTCCGGAAAGAACTATTTTAAGGAGGAAACTGTTGTGAAGAAGATTCTGGCTCTCGTTATCGCGCTCGTTCTGTGCCTGGGCATGATCCCGTTTGCGCAGGCTGAAGCTGTGAAGGTTGGCGTGCTCGTTCCCGCTGTGACGCACGGCTGGGTCGGCGGCATCACCTACAATGCTGAGCAGTACTGCAAGGAGCTCGCCGCTGCGGGCACCATCGATTACAAGCTCTACACCAGCTCCAACGCCGAAGAGATGACCACCCAGATCGACGAGGCTCTGCTCTGGGGTGCTCAGGCTCTGGTTATCGCTCCGCAGTGGACCGGCATGGAAGTCGCCGCTCAGGCTGCGATTGACGCCGGCGTGACCGTCGTTGCGTTTGATATGGACATTCCGGCCGAGGGCATCTACAAGGTCACCGGCGATAACGAGTCCATGGGCGTTGGCGGCGCGAAGTTCATCGTTGAGAAGATCGGCACCGAGGGCGTCGTCGTGGCGCTGCCGGTTCCGTCCTCCGGCTCCGTTTCCGAGCTCCGCATGAAGGGCTTCAAGGAGACCATGGCTGAAATCGCTCCGAACGTTCAGATTCTCGAGTACGCCACCGCGTTCACCCGCGAAGACGGCCTGAAGGATATGGCTGACATCCTGACCGCCAATGCCAAGATCGACGCCGTCTACTCTCTGGACGACGAGACCTCCATCGGCGCGCTGCAGGCGATCGACGACGCCGGCCGCACTGATATCAAGGCCATCACCGGCGGCGGCGGCTGCCAGGAGTACTTCGGCATCATCAAGGATAAGGCCAACGAGATCGGCGCTGCTTCCGCTCTCTACAGCCCGCTGATGATCAAGGACTGCATGGACGTTGCGATCGCTGTCGTGGGCGGCGAGACCGTGGAAGCCGTGAAGGTTATCCCGTCCCAGATCGTGTCTGCTGCGAACGTCGACGAGTACCTCGACCCGGCCAACACCGTCTACTAATTCTTAACTGACAAAAAGGGCCGTGGCTTTGCCATGGCCCTTTCTTTCCTGATTGAATGCAGATGAATCAGAACAATAATGACGAATGTGAATGAACTTCACGGAACGGATGTGAACGCATGAATCTGAGCATGAAAGGGATTGTCAAATCCTTTGGCGCAAACGACGTGCTCAAAAGCGTCGACTTTCATCTGAATGAGGGTGAAATCTGTGCGCTGCTGGGAGAAAATGGCGCGGGCAAGTCGACGCTGATGAATATCCTTGGCGGCGTTCTGCCTGCAGACAAGGGTACGATTGAATTGGACGGCAGGAGCGTCACCTATGCGACGCCGGCACAGTCTTTGAACGCGGGTATCGCGTTTATCCATCAGGAACTGAACCTGATCAACGATCTTCCTGTTTATGAAAACATGTTCATCGGCCGCGAAATCAAAAAGAAGAGCGGATTCCTTGATCATGCGGCGATGTATCAAAAGACGAAGGAACTCTTTGAAAAGATGGAAATCGACGTCGATCCGGGCGCAATGGTTTCCACGCTGGATGCTTACCTCAAACAGATTGTCGAAATTGCACGCGCGCTGATGATGAATGCTTCGATCATCATCAT
>JAZRKZ010000342.1:0-4544 GCA_045646565.1 Lachnospiraceae bacterium | reverse complement strand
GCTACGATCCGACTTGCCTCATTCTGCCCAATACATTTGAGTACACCAGTGTCGTTGACGGAGTCGAGCAGACGCTCTCCACCACGCCTGCATACATCACTCAGTGGTCCAAGGTGGCACATTCTGCCTGGTTTGCTCTGCCGAAACTTCTGCCGGTCAAGCCGGTGTTCCGTATTGATGCGATCATCCCGATGTGCATCATGTTCATCGTTACGGCGGTGGAGACGGTCGGCGATACTTCCGGCGTTACGGAAGGCGGTCTGAATCGTGAGCCTACCGATAAGGAGCTGTCCGGCGCTGTTGTCTGCGACGGTTTCGGTTCCGCAGTTGCGGCTATTTTTGGCGTACTGCCCAACACATCCTTCAGTCAGAATGTCGGTCTGGTCGGCATGACGAAGGTCGTCAACCGTTTCGCTATTGCCATGGGTGCCGGTATCCTCGTTCTCGCAGGCCTGTTCCCGAAGATCGGCGCGATCATCAACGTTATGCCGCAGCCTGTACTGGGCGGCGCGGCGGTCGTGATGTTTGCAAATATCGTCATCTCCGGTATTAACCTGATCACGAAAGAACCTCTGACCGGACGAAACGCGACGATCGTCGCTATCGCGCTCGGCCTCGGTTTCGGTATCGGATCCGCGACCGGTGTCCAGGGCTTTATGCCCCAGTGGCTGAAGTATATCTTCGGCGGCTCCGGAATTGTTCCGGCTGCGCTTCTTGCGATTGTTCTCAATATCATTATTCCGAAGGATATCGAGAATCTTGATGACGCCGGGACGCCAAAGGAGTGATTAACGCCATAAAGTTAATAAAAGGCTTGTGCGTCAGTTGACGCAGCCCTGTATACGAATGATTACGATGCAATAAGGGCTGCCGCATTAAGGGGTGTCGCCACAACATACAGCCGGCGTTATTTGTAAATGTCGGTTGTATATTGGGGAGGCACTGCCTAATGCGACAGCCCTTTTTTACGTGGAGAGATAATGCAGGGGTTATTCTTCTGTCACCAGTTCCGGATGAAGTTCGCCTTCACTCTTTGCGACGACGACTGCAACGGCTGCGTCACCGACAATATTCGGGATGACTCGCGCCATGTTCAGGATACGGTCGATGCCTGCCAGTAGAGCGATGGTCTCAAGAGGAAGGTTAACGGCGTTCAGTACGATGGTCAGCATGACCAGGCCGGAGCCGGGAATACCTGCTGTTCCGATGGAGGCGAGGACGGCTGTGACCATGACCATCACCTGCTGGGCGACTGTAAGCTGGATGCCGAAGACCTGCGATGCGAAGATGACTGCGACTGCCTCATAGATTGCGGTTCCGTTCATGTTCATGACAGCGCCGAAGGGGATGCAGAAGTCCGCGATCTTATCACTGACGCCAAGTTTCTTAGTACACTTGAGGTTCAGCGGGATAGTAGCCACGCTGGAGCAGGTCGCGAATACAAAAAGGATCGCTTCCTTCATGGTCTTAAAGAATTTGATTGGGCTTATACCGCCATACAGGCCGACCATGAGTCCGCCCTGCACGAAGATCGTGAACAGGAAGCAGGTCAGGTAGCAGGCGCCGATCGTTTTGAGATATGGAAGCATGACGTCCAGGCCATATTTTCCAACGATATCCGCCATCAGGCCGAAGACTCCGAAAGGAGTAAATTCAAGAACAATATTGGTAATCTCTTTCCATGCCTCTGTCCAGGCGCGGAAGAAATTCAGTACGGGTGCGCCTGCATCGCCGAGCTTGATCAGCGCAAAACCGAGGAGCAGGGAAAAGAAGATGATCTGCAGCAGATTCTGTGTGCTCAGGGCGTTGAAGGGGTTTGTCGGGATGATGTTCATCAGCGTATCTGCAACACTGGGAATCTCGCTTGCGTCATAAGGCGTGGAGGACTCCATGACAAAACCGGCGCCGATCTGCATAACGTTGCAGAGGACCAGACCAATCGCGACTGCCACGGCTGTTCCTGCGAGGAACAGGCCCAGCGTTTTACCGCCGATCTTTCCGAGCGTTTTGAAGTCTTTGACGTCTGCTGCAGCGCAGATCAGAAGTCCCAATACCAGAGGTGCGACGACCATTGTCAGGAGCCTTGTCAAAATAGTGCCAAGAAAGGCGACCGAACTTGCCTTCTCTCCCAGGATGAGGCCGGCGGCAATACCGAGGACAAAGCCGATCATGATTCGTGTAAACAGGCTCAGACTATTCCATTTTTTCAAAGGATTCATTGTATTTTCCCCCCTAAATAAAGTGTTTTTGATTTGACATCCAGGGACCTGCGTGTGATATGCCGGGTCCTTTCTTTTTGTTCTGAATTGAGAAGTATTAGACGGCTTATACGAAGCGGCATACATGATCTACTGCGATATCGGAGAAACCGTACGCCTCAGCTTTTGTCATTCTGCCGTTGCAGATATCTTTGATCGTATCAACCATTTCCCGGCCCATTTCCTGATAAGTTTTTTCACCGCGTACGATAGGGCTGAGATCGATATCCATGTTGTCCTCCATCCAGTCATATGTCCTGCCGTTAGCGGTGACCTTCAGGACAGGAACGATTGCGTTGCCGGTCGGCGTTCCGCGCCCGGTCGTGAAGATGACGGCCTGGCAGCCGGCTGCGACCATGGAAGTGACGGAGGAGATATCGTAACCGGCGGTATCCATGACGAGTGCACCGGTCTTTGTAGGACGCTTTGCCTGCTCAAGGACTTCCATTATTGGACGTGTTCCACCTTTACGGATACAGCCGAGGCTCTTCTCATCGAGCGTGGAGAGACCGCCTGCCTTATTGCCGGGAGTTGGCTGGCCTGCCCTGCAGTCCTGTCCGGCAGCCTCAAGATGTTCTTCGTATGCCTTGCAGACTTCGATGATCTGGTCGTGGATCTCCGGAGTCGCTGCTCTTTTGGCAAGGACGTGCTCGCCGCCGATCCACTCGATGGATTCACTCATCATAGAGGTCGCACCCATGTCTACAAGTATGTCGCTAAGCTCGCCAACTGCGGGATTGCTGGCGATGCCGCTTGTTGCGTCGGAGCCGCCGCATTCGATGCCGAGGAAGAAATCGGATACATCGAAGAGCTCCTTCTGCTGCATGGCGGCTTCAGCAGCCATATCCCTGGCCGCACGGACCGCCTTCTCGATGGTCTTCAGTGTGCCGCCCTCATCCTGGATGCCAAAAGAGACGACCGGCTTGGATGTCATTGACCGGATCTTCTCCCTGAGCTTTTTATGCGGGACAGTTTCACAGCCGAGGCCGATGATGACGACGCCGTAGACATTGGGATTGCAGGCAAATCCGGTGAGGACTTTCTGGCTCATTTCCGTGTTGGCTGCGACATCGGAACATCCTGTGTTAAAGACGATGTTAACAGCGCCGCGGACCTGGCTTGCGACGATGCGGCTGCTCTCACTCCCGCAGGCACATGAGGGAAGGATCAGGACGTGGTTGCGGATGCCCGGCCTGCCTTCTGCGCGTCTATAACCCCAGAACTTGAATCCCTTAAGGTCGGGAGCGCCTTCGGACTGCCTTGCGCACATCACAAAATCTTCGCCTGCTTTCTCGCTGTCATAATCTCTCGGAACGCTGAAGAGGTTGTTGTGGGAGACCCAGTGACCTTTTCCGATCGCTTCTGATGTGCGGCCAAGGCTCTCGTCATACTTGATGATCTCGGCACCTTCCGGGATATCATAAAGGGCAATCTTGTGGCAGTAGGGGATGTTTTCCTCAGCCCTCAGCGTAAGGATTTCATTACCTTTGCGGTAGACTACGTCAGTGCCGGCGGGAATGTCCGCCACACAGGTGACGACGTTATCGGTTTGTCCCATGAGTAATGCGTTGATTTCCATTTTCTTCCCTCTCTTTCTATCTGTCCGAGTTTATGTACCTGCAGTTCTTTATGCGTTAGGATTAAACTTGATCCTGTTTCTCTGTGATTACAATATAGCATAGGTGAATCATAAATTGAAATTTATATATATTATTGTTATATAAGATAAATTGATGGTAAAATGGGTCAAAACCTTATGAATTTTTGAAGGAGAGAGCGGTATGCAGCAGGAAATGGAATACTTCTATGAGGTCTGCAAAGAAAGGAATTTCACTCACGCGGCAGAGAAACTGTACATTACACAGCCCGCCCTGAGCATGGCGATACAGAAAGTGGAGGAGCGGATCGGTATGCCGCTTTTTGACCGTGGGACGAGGCCGCTTGCGCTTACGGAGGCGGGAGAGGTTTATCTTAAACATATTGAGAACGTGCGGCAGATGGAAACGGAGTTAGAACAGCAGATTCAGGATATCAGGGAGCTGGACACTGGAAAAGTGATGATTGGCGGCTCCCACTACCTGAACGCATACATCCTTCCGCAGATACTTGCAGGGTTTGCCGCTCGATATCCGAAGATCGAAATCGTGATTGAAGAAGCCAGTTCTGCAGAACTGGCCGCGAGACTTCGAAAGCAGGAGATTGATATGACGTTTCATTGCAGTCCTGAATTTATACAGGATTTTAAACGATATCCGGCTTTTCAGGATCATATTCTTCTGGCTGTGC
>JAZRKZ010000341.1:0-2916 GCA_045646565.1 Lachnospiraceae bacterium | reverse complement strand
TATGGAGGATTTGAAATGAATGACTTAAAGAGTTTGGAGCCGGCGAATGTATTTCGGTATTTCAAAGAGATATCGGATATTCCAAGAGGCTCGGGCAACACGGACGCCATAACGGAATATCTGATCGAATTTGCGACATCCCACGATTTTGACGCGGTCGCCGACGAAGTCGGCAACGTCATTATCTACAAGGATGGCTCTTATGGCTACGAGGAATCCCCCGTCACGATCCTTCAGGGACATGTGGACATGGTCTGTGCGAAGACGCCGACGTCGACGCATAATTTCCTCACAGACCCCCTTGACCTTGAAATCGACGGAGACGATCTCTACGCAGTCGGAACCACCCTCGGCGGAGACGACGGCATTGCAGTCGCCTATATGCTGGCCATTCTCGACGATGACAGCATCGCGCATCCGCCTCTCGAGTGCGTATTCACTGTCGATGAAGAGATCGGTCTCAAGGGTGCGGCTCACCTCAATACAGAGGAGATGCTGACCGGAAAACGCCTCATCAACATCGATTCCGAGCTGGAAGGTATCCTCACTTCGGGATGCGCCGGCGGTATCCGCGTCGACAGCATTCTTCCAACAAAGCGCGCAACGATCAGAGGCGTACCGGTCCTTGTCGAGATCTCCGGACTTAAGAGCGGCCATTCCGCAGAAGCGATCACAAAGGGCAGGATCAACGCCAACAAGCTCCTCGGTCGTTATCTGCTCGCACTGGCCCGCAAGGTCGCCTATTCACTTTCCGGTGTCTCCGGCGGCGCCAAGGGTAACGCCATTCCTTCCCTTGCCAAAGCCCACATCATTATCGACGAGGACGATCTTGCCGGCGTAAAGAAGTTCACCCGTGATTTCACCGCCGATGTAAAGAAGGAATTCGCCGGCACCGACGACGATCTGAAGATCATCCTCGACACCGGCAATTCACACAAAGTGACGGTCATGGATCAGGACAGCCAGGAGCGGGTCATCGCATTCCTGAATCTTGTCCCCTGCGGCGTACGCCATATGTCAGCGATCTCGCCGGAACTTCCGCAGACCTCGTCCAATTTCGGCATCATGCGGACCGGAAACGAACAGTTCGTCGCAACATCCCTTGTCCGCAGTTCCCTCGCCAGCGAGAAGACTTCCATCGTCAACGAGATCCGTCTCCTGTCAGAGCATCTCGGCGGTCAGGTCCTCCTGAAGGACGAATATCCGGCATGGGAGTACAGAGAAGACTCCGAGCTTCGAAACACCATGCAGCAGGTCTATAAGGACATGTTCGGCCGCGAAGCCGAAGTACAGGTCACGCACGGCGGACTGGAGTGCGGCGTATTCTACGGAAAGATCGAAGGACTCGACGCAGTATCCTTTGGTCCCGATATCAAGGATATCCACTCGCCGTCCGAGAAGCTTTCCATCTCCTCCGCAAAGCGTACATGGGAGTATCTGCTGAAAGTTCTCGAAGCATTGAAATAAGTCGCGAAAACTTCCCGGCCGAGGACGGTCGGGAAGTTCATCAAATAATTGGTACAGACTATGGAAATACAACTCTGGAAAGAGCTGCTGCAGCCCTACGAGCAGGCGGTCACGGAGCTGACCGCCAAGTTCAACTGTCTGAGAGATGAATACCGGAAAAACAACCGGCATTCACCGATCGAGACTGTCAGCGGCAGAGTAAAAACTGTCACAAGCATCCTTGAAAAGATGCAGAAGAAGGGCGTCGGTTTTGACCGGCTCGAAGAGGAAATCGAAGATATCGCAGGCATACGCATCATATGCCAGTTCGTTGAAGACATCGAAAAGGTAGCGGTTCTTATCCGAAGACGATATGACATGGTCGTGATAGAGAAAAAAGATTATCTCGCAAACAGCAAGTCGAGCGGGTATCGAAGCTATCACATGATTGTATGGTACACAGTTGAGACGATCCGCGGACCGAAACAGATCCACGTTGAGATCCAGATCCGCACGATGGCAATGAATTTCTGGGCGACGACCGAACACTCTCTGCAGTATAAATACAAGGGAGTGCTCCCTCTGCATTTGTCAAAGCAGCTGGAAGTCATCGCCGATTCCGTCTACCAGCTGGACACGGAAATGTCGCGCGTCCGCTCGGAAATCATCGACGCAGAGAACCATTCAGAGACCCGCAACAACCTGATCCGCGACATTGTGACGAGTATTGAGAACCTCTACAAGTTCACTACTCACAGAGAGGTCGAAAAGATCCAGGATGAATTCTACCGGGTCTTCCAGATGAACGACATCGACGAGCTGAGGCGGTTCATGTGGCATCTGGACATTCTGGCCGAAGGTTTCAAGGCCCAATCCGTTGATTTTACGACGGAACTCCCGAAATAAACCTCCTTCGCACGAGGTCCGCGGCCGGCCCGGCCTTTGCCGCACGAGATAATCACCCTTTAAGGGAGGATCACAGATATTGAATCTGCCTGAACGGTTCACCCAAAATATGAAAGAGTTACTCGCAGAAGACTATCCTGCATGGCGGGATAGTCTTTACTGCGTTCCAAATACCGGTATCCGGGTGAATGAACTTAAGATCACAAAAGACGAATTCGAGGCCCTCTGGATGAGGTGCGGCGGAAGTCCGCTCAGCAAGATCCCCTGGATCCACAACGGCTTCTTCACGGAGGACACCTCCGTCTTTTCCGGTCATCCATTCTATCAGGCCGGTCTCTACTACATTCAGGAACCCTCCGCCATGACTCCGGCGGAGAACCTGCCGGTGGTCCCGGGCGACCGCGTGCTCGATCTGTGCGCGGCTCCCGGCGGAAAATCGACGGAGCTTTTGGCCAAACTGAAAGGGGAGGGAATCCTCCACAGCAACGATATCTCCGCCAGTCGGGCTGCCGCCCTCAGAAAGAATCTTGAACTGGCCGGGGCGGAGAACGCGTTCGTGACAGC
>JAZRKZ010000340.1:0-5562 GCA_045646565.1 Lachnospiraceae bacterium | reverse complement strand
CTCTGCGAGGCATTGTAAGTGAGGCGCGCTGCACATTTCAGTCCCCATGTCAACTGTTTTTCGCAGAAAAGGTGGGGGAATTTTAAAAATGGAACCTCTGAGATCCAGTATTTATGCGGCTCAGAGATTCCGAGAGTCTATTCAGGAATAAAGGAGGAATCCGTGTATGGACATCAAGAACATCAGTAATATAGAATTTGAATCTCTGGGAACGGATGAGGCGAAAGAACTGGGTATCAACGTCCTGTTCCAGGAGGAAGACGGTACATTTGACTGGATTTACTGCCTCGATATGTTCCAGAATCTTTCCATGTTCAAATTTGTGGTAAAAATCACCCTCCTCACGTTTATTCCGATCGTCGTCATGCTGCTCTTTCTGTCAGCAGGCTCTGCTGATGTTCTCTGGGTGCTGGGTATAATTGCACTGTGCCTGGGCGTCGTGATGCTGATCGTTCTCTTTTCATTTTGGCTGATCAACAAGATATATAAAGGCAGCTATATGCTCGTGTACCAAATGAACAATGATGAAATCATGTTCTCTCAGACAACGGATCAGGCAGAGATCACGAGAACGATCGCGGGGGCGACGGCGGCGGTCAATGCCGCAGGAAATAATGTGGGAGGCGTAATCGCAGGAACGAGCCTCGCGCTGAGACCGAACATGTTTATCGCCAGGTTCGCAAAAGTGTCTTCCGTAAAAGGATCAAGGAAGGATAACCTGATCTGGGTAAATACTTTCCTGCAGTCTCTTATGATATATGTACCGGACGAGTTTTATGACTTTGTATGGAACTACATCACACAGCGCTGCGATAAAGCAAGGATCAGTGATCGTTGATCATCCCTTCGCTATCGGGTCAGCAAATAAAAAAGCAGACGAAAAGAGGGTCAGCCGCATTGCGGCAGCCCCTCATAAATTGCCTGACAGTCCGGCGTCAGAACGGATAATCCTCTCCCTCGTTCGTGATAAAGCGGTGCCCCTCTTTATCATATCGTCTGCTCTCAAAGAGGAGCCGAAGTATCCCGGCCGCCTCGTAGGAAGACAGCGGCGCCGGATTATCCTCCCGTCCGTCGCTTCGAATCCACCCGGGATGGACACAGAAAATATTGATCTTCGGATCATCCTTCGTGGCGTTGTAGAAAGTCATCGTACCCATGTTCACGGCAGCTTTCGCCATCGCGTAATCCAGATAATTTGAGCGGTAGCACCGGGTAATGCTTCCCGCCTCGGAACTGATGTTAATGATAAGGGCCATTCCGGCGCTCTTTTTGAGCAGCGGGTAAAAGGCCTGCATGACCCGCATGGTCCCGACCGCGGTGACATCAAGTACAGGCAGGATAGAATCCATGTCCACATCAAGGAAGTCATCATCCACCCCGAGGGCAGAGAGGACTGCGTTGTTGATCAGCAGATCCAGATGACCGACGAGCCTTTCCACTTCCGCAGCGGCGTTTTTGACCGATTCCGTTGACCCGATGTCCATATTGACAATATACAGATTCTCTGCATACTGTTCCTTCAGCTGCAAGAGCGCCTCCGATTCTTTTCTGACAGTTGCGACGACTCTGTCGCCCGCTTCCAGGTAACGCAGAACAAGATTAAAACCGAGCGCATAGCTTCTTCCCGTCCCGGTGATCATAACATTCTGACCCATATTCCCTCCTTCACTCTCCGCGTCCCTCTGTTATGAGGTCACTCAATTTCCTGCCATAGAAAAAGTCATGGACCATTTGGTCGTACTCTGTCCACATCGGCAGCGTCTGACAGACGTCTTTTCGGGGGCAGTCCGCGGCGGTTTTATTTGCAAGGCAGGCAACAGAGGAGAGAGACCCCTCCATAAGATCCAGGATCTCGCCCACAGAATACTCTTCCGGCTTCCGGCACAGTTTGTAGCCGCCGCCTTTACCGCTGGCGCCGACAAGAAGCCCTCCCGCGACCATATCCTTTACAATGATCTCCAGATATTTCTTCGATATCCCCTGTCTGGCCGCAATATCCTTCAGAGGGATATATCTGCCGTTATCATTTTCAGCCAGATCGAGCATGACGCGGATCGCGTATCTTCCTCTCGTCGATATCATAGCACTTTCCTTTCCTTTTTCACCTATTATACCTCAGGGTAAATAGGCTGAAAAGAGGCTTTCTGTATTTTCACATAGTCAATCCTCATTCAGGGCATAGTCCTCTATGCATTTGCCAAGTCCCTCGATCGTGCTGCCAAAACAAATTCCATGGTTCCGAATCTTCGTGCAGTTCATCCACAGATGGCGATTTGAGTCCGCGTCATGGATCTCGACCGGAAGCGAAAGCTCCCTTTTCAGCCACTCGGCCGTCTCCTTCATCGTGAGAGTGTTCTCGCTCCCGTAATTATATACTCCGCCAGGGAGCAGCGCCGCCTTGCCGATCAGACCTGCGACCTCGCGCACATAGGTGACCGCGCGGTGCTCTGTGGGCGAGAAAAAGACTTCCTTCTGACGCAGCATTCTGGTCAGGAAATTGCTCCGATTGGGAACTCCATACTTTGGCATGTCGTACATCCAGGTCGCGCGGAGCAGGATCGTCTCCGGATTAATGCTAAGAGTCCTCTGCTCCATCTCAAGTTTATGCACGGCATAGAGATTGGCAGGCGCAATATCATCTTCTGTATACGGACCTTCCCCGGAGCACCCGCTGTAGACCTGGTCCGTGCTGAACATAACGCACTTGACGCCTGTCCGGGCCAGCCATACGGGGATTTCCACATTTGCATGGTACGAACCTTCGGGATCACGTGCACAGGTTAAAATATCGGACATGGCGGCTGTATGTATGATCAGGTCAGCTTCCGCCTCATTGACCATCCGGCGGACAGCCTCCTCGCCCATCATGCGGAGAGAGGGCGCGGGAACTGCATCCTGTGCCAGCGCATCCATGATCCGCGACCCGACAAAGCCGCGGGGACCGGTTACAAGTACTCTCATATTTCTACTCCTTTCCAATACTTCCTTCGTGTCAGTCAGGGCCTTTGCCCAACTGCAGTCTACATATTTGGAAACGAATTACGGCTCGCTTTCTTCTCCTCCGACCCGGCTGCGTTCCTTCTTCATCAGAAATTCATACACCCGCCTGTTGAAATCCCCGGCTTCCTCATACGCCGCATGACCGAGACCCGGGTAGATAAAAAGCTCACTGCCCGGGATATGTTCTTTGAGCTCGCAGGATGCATGCACGCCGACAATTTTATCATCCTCGCCTCCGATGATCAGCGTCGGACATGTTATGTTCCGCAGATCCTGCAGCGCGTCGAATGCGAGTATCGCATGCGCATTGACAAGGAACCTGTTGTAGCTGGCCGGCTTTCCGACCTTCCCTATGATGGGATAGATCCTCCTGAACTTTTTGATATACTCCGGCGAATAGCTCTTTTCCGCCGTGTCGATCATAAGGCTCCTGTGATCTCCCTGCTCTGCGAAGCCGATCCACGTGCTCACACAGCTTACGACGGTTTCATTTGCATAAGGCGCCGAGACCGCGACGACCAGTTTATCGATGAGTTCCGCATAGTCGATCGCAAGATACTGGGCGATCATTCCTCCCTGCGAGACCCCCATGACGGACGCCTTCCGTATGCCGAGCGCCCGCATCGCCCTCGCCTGGTCGGCGGCCATGTCACGAATAGAATAGCCTTCCGGTATGTCATTTTTCCGGCTGAACATATAGACCGTGTAATCCCTGAAAAAAAGCTCATACGGCTTTGCCAGAAGAACGGCCTTGCCTTTTACGGTCGCAAGCCCGTCGGAAAGTCCGGGAAGAAGGATAAAGGCTTTATCCCCGTGGCCAAAAGACACGTACTCCATGCTCGTGTTGTCGATCGGAACCGCCCCGTTCTTCGCATTCCATAACATATCCTGTACCTCACCGAAAATATCGTTTATAAACATCATACATCAAAGCCGAATAAGTGCTTTAAACCATTTTTCCACCATACGAAATACATATCCGGCGACACGTCTATCAATCTCCGCGAGTTTCTCCCCGGCGATCTTTTTTGCGAAAGCAGCATTCTCATCTGCCCGAAAGCAGCTGCGATTCGATATGCACAGCACCGGTTCCCCGCCGATCTCACCTCTGCCAAAAACTTCCATACCTTATCCATGCCAAACTGTAAACTATTCTTCTGTCTACTCATAATTTCGAACTCCCTATATCAGCTGATCAGATGTTGCCCTCAAGAATTGCATCAATAATCGTTCTTCCAACGATGAAGTTGTTTTCTCTCGCTGTGGCGAAGATATCTATGTACTCTTCGCTGTTTTCCTCTCTCACTCCCGACCTGTCATACTTAGGATCCCACAGACTCTCCGGCGTTGCGCCCAACATGAACGTATCCATATTCACGCTGTCACGGAGAATGATCAGGCGATCCAGCATTCCCATCTGTCTGGCTGCCCGGCAGACCGCGATATCTTCCATCTCCGTGGTCGCATATGGGTCGGGACACCCGTATGTCTCAACCATCAGCAGCGCATTTGCATGACCGTATTGTCCCTTCCAATAATTATCTCCGGTAACGGTGGTACCCCGCAGTACTTTCGGATCACGCACTGCCCAATCGGCACCGTCATATGAACGGCTCATGTAATCCCGGGTACGTTCCGTCGTATTAAGAGGTATATCCTTTACGAGAGAATAGACCCGGTCCGTCAGATCCGGATCCAGATTGACAACAGCACCATAGTCGTAACTGGAATCGTGAAACCATGTGGCGGAGGCGTCATCCTCCATCTCCCGACTATCCGCGTGATGACCCAGATCATAATCGACAGCGGAACTGATAACGAACACATCGCCCATCACACTGGTTTCGACCGCTGAACCGGCGCAGCCGGTGGACAGAATATAGGCGTCGGAAAAATCAAACCGGCTGTCAGTCAGAATTGCCATCATGTTCAGTGAGGCGCTTACTTTTCCCATGCCCAGTACACAGAGGGCAACGCCGTTCTTCAGGTATAATCTGCAGTCCTTTGCTGTATTTGCAACTTCATATTCTTCGGCGCCGTCCATATAGTGTTCGAAATAAAGCTGCGCTTCGCCCGGAAAGTCGCCGCTCATCTCATCCACCTCGAATTTCGGCAGTATGAGCACCTTCACGGGCTTTTTTTCCGCAGTTTCAACAGTCGTTCCCCTCCCTGCAGGAATTCTGAAGACTGCATAAGCCAAACATAACAAGAACAAAACCGTGATAATGTAAAACCATCGCTTCTTTCCTAACGCCATTTTTTATCTCCTTCCTTTCTTCCGGCAAATGTTCCGGCGGATCGAAGCACCTGCGGCGCCGCGATCTGCAAATCCAATTCCTCGATAAAATAAAGTTTCCATTCTTTCCACCATGACTCCCTTATTATTCACCCATAACAGTTTTTTATTGCATATTCTTTGTTTCTACGTTATGATTTTATAATCATATTTTTAAGTAGACTGCATGCTGTACCTGTCTGATTGATTCTTACTCCGGACAGTTTTTTATGGATGCAGTCAAGGAGGGAGGATTCTTTATGGAAAGATTTATTGAGGTTGTAACC
>JAZRKZ010000339.1:0-3005 GCA_045646565.1 Lachnospiraceae bacterium | reverse complement strand
GGCATGGACTGGCTGCACATCAACAATGCAGGCAGCGTGCCTACTTCGATCTATGGTGTGGAGGGTATTCCTCACCTTATGCTCATCGGTCCTGACGGAACCATCCTCAAGAGAGGTTTCCATGGTCTTGAAGGAATCGAGGCAGCTGTAGCCGAGCATATAAAGTAAAGACTTGGATCTTAAGGATAAAATAAAGCTTTTTCCACATTCCCCAGGTGTTTATATATATTATGACGCCGAGGGGAATGTGATTTATGTGGGTAAGGCAAAGGACCTGCATAAGAGGGTCGCGCAGTATTTCGTACCGGCTGAGAGGCTGACGCGCAAGACTGCGGTGATGGTCTCGAAGATAGCGGATGCCGAATACACGGTCGTGGATTCGGAGGCGGATGCCCTGCTGCTCGAGAACAACCTCATAAAGCAGTTCAAGCCGCGATACAACATCCTTCTGAAGGACTCCAAGACCTATCCGTGGATCTGCGTGACGGCGGAGGAGTTTCCGAGGGTCTTCCTGACCCGCAGGATGGTCCGTGACGGTTCGCGTTATTTCGGCCCTTACAGCAGCGTCGTGCATGCCCGCAATCTCGTGGAATTCTTCCACAACGTGTATCCCCTCCGTACATGCAGGCACAGGATCACATCCGACGTCATCCTTCGCGGAAAGATCCGTCCGTGCCTGAATCTCCACATCCACAAATGTCTCGGATGCTGCGTAGGAGGGATTTCGCAGAAGGAATATAATGAGAACATCGAGGAGATCGTTTCTCTGCTTAAGGGCGGCGGCCGCGAGATCATAAGTCACTACAGGAAACTCATGGCCGATGCGGCCGGATGCATGGATTTCGAGCAGGCACAGGTCTATAAGGAGAAGATGCAGTCCCTGGAGCAGCACTACAGCAAGTCGGTGATCATGAATTCGACAGTGGGGGATGTGGACGTGTTCTCTCTTGTGATGGACGGACCGGAGGCGTTCGGAAACTTCATGCGCATACGTGGCGGTGCGGTGATCCAGTCCCTGAATCTTGGCTTCAAGCTCATGATCGAGGAGGAGCAGGAGGCTGTGCTTGCCATGTTCATAGGTGAGGTCCGCTCCAAGTTCGGCGTACTTTCGCGTGAGGTCATCGTTCCGTTCCAGCCGGATATGGACATTGAGAACGTGGAGTTCAAGGTGCCGGTACGCGGCGACAAGCTCGCTTTGCTGGAACTGAGTGCGCGAAACGCCAAGGAAATGCGCCTGAATGCGTTGAAACAGCAGGAACATACGGATCCTGATGCGTATAAGAACATGGTCATGGAGTCGTTGCAGAAGCAGATAGGCATGAAGGAGCTTCCGGTGCACATCGAATGTTTCGACAACTCTAACATACAGGGTACGAATCCGGTGTCCGCATGCGTGGTTTTCCGCAACGCCGTGCCTTCGAAGAAGGATTACCGTCATTTCAAGGTGAAGACGGTAGTGGGAGCGAACGACTACGCGACGATGAAGGAGGTGGTGAACAGACGCTACGCCAGGATGCTGGAGGAGAATCCGGAGGATCTGCCGCAGCTTGTCGTGATCGACGGCGGAAAAGGACAGCTGGCCTTCGCATACGAGGCTCTCGCAGAACTTGGACTTACCGATAAGCTTACCGTCATTGCGCTGGCGGAAAGGATGGAGGAGGTCTATAGGGTAGGCGATCCGTATCCTATGTTCATAGACAGGAATTCGCCGGCTCTGAAGGTTCTGCAGCAGATAAGGGACGAGGCCCATCGTTTCGGCATCACCTTCCACCGCAACCTGCGCAGCAAGGCGCAGATAGAATCGGTGCTGCGGACAATAAAGGGCGTAGGCGAAAAGACGGAGCAGCGCCTTCTTCTGCGTTTCGGAAGCGTCGCGCGCATTGCATCCGCTTCAGTGGAAGACCTCGCCGCCCTGGTAGGCCGTCCTCTGGCGGAAAGGATACATGAAGCTCTGGCGGATAAGGCCCGTCAGGAGATTTAAAGAACATTTCAAAAATCTGACAATTATGAAAAACAAGATTCTGTCATATTATGACTGGTTCCTGATAGTGGGTGTAATCGCTTCCAATCTTATATATTCGCTGTTGAGCGGCAATGTGGACGTTGTCGGATCCGTGGCAGGTATTGCCGGCGTTCTCTGCGTTGTCCTGGTAGCCAAGGGAAGTATATGGAACTACCTTTTCGGAATCATAAACGTCTCCATGTATGCATACATATCCTACAAGGCGTCTCTTTATGGTGACGCTGTGCTGAACGCATTCTATTACGTTCCCATGCAGTTCATCGGATGGTGGCAGTGGCGCCGCAGAGGAGCTGCGGTTTCTCAGGCGGAGGCCGGCGGAAGCGGAGTGCAGGTAAAGGCGAGACGGTTCACGTGGAAGCAGAGAGCCCTGCTTGCGGCATTCTGCGTAACGGCCGTCATCGGTGTCGGATTCATATTGAAGCATTTCGGCGATCCTCAGCCGTTCAAGGACTCGACGACTACAGTGCTCAGCATAGTCGCGCAGGCCCTGATGGCCCTGGCATTCATGGAGCAGTGGGCTCTTTGGATCATCACGAATATAGTGAGTGTCGTAATGTGGAGCATATGCGTGGTCCGCGGTGAGGCGCATGCTGCAGTGATGGTAATCATGTGGACATTCTATCTCCTGAATTCACTCAACGGTTTCAGAGTATGGCTGAAGCTCAGCCGTTAGACTTTGTCCCTAAAATTTTCTTTTCTCGATTTTTTTTACTTAATTTGCACCGTTATAGCGCAAATACGTGTATTAAAAATACTAATTTATTAACTAAAAATTTAACGTTATGGCTAATATTGCAGAAGACGTAAAGGCAATCATCGTTGAGAAATTGGGCGTTGATGCGTCTGAAGTTACTGAAGCAGCTAGCTTCACTAATGATCTTGGAGCGGATTCACTCGACATCGTTGAGCTTATCATGGACTTCGAGAAGAAGTTTGACATCGAGATTCCTGATGAGGATGCTGGTGATAAGATCGCGACTGT
>JAZRKZ010000338.1:0-2140 GCA_045646565.1 Lachnospiraceae bacterium | reverse complement strand
CCTGGACACCGGCAGGGACACCGGTCTTCAGGATCATCCTTGTCAGCTGTCTGTCAGGTACGAGTTTATGGAACATCAGCTTTGTGTCACCGGTCTCATGGAGCAGGGCACGTGTGATCAGGACAGCCGCGGCGGATTCCGAGATCACGGTCGCCCAGGCAACACCTGCTACGCTCATCTTCAGCCCGACCACAAAGAACAGGTTCAGCAGCACGTTGAGAACACCGCTGAGCGCCATGTACAGGGTAGGCCGCTGCGTATCCCCGCCGGAACGCAGGATCGCGGCTGAAAAGTTATAGATGAGCAGGGGGAGGGAACCGAGAAAATAGATGCGCAGATACAGGGTGCTCATGTCCAGGATATCCCCGGGAGTCCCCATGCGCACCAGCATGAAAGGCGACAGGAAAAGACCGATGACCGTCAGTATGATCCCGCCTGCAAGCGCAAGGAAATATGATGTATGGACGGAAGCGGATATCGCTTCTTTTTCGTTTCTGCCGATCTGCCTGGCGATGACGATATTGGAACCGACGGCCAGGCCGTTGAATAAGGACACGATCAGATTGACAAGGGAGCCGGTTGCCCCGACTGCCGCAAGCGCGGCCTGTCCGGAGAATTTACCCACGATGATCGTGTCTGCGGCATTGAAAGCGATCTGCAGCAGATTGGAGATCACCAGGGGATAAGCGAACAGCAGAATGTTCCGGACAATGGGTCCGTGAATCATGTTGACGGTCCTGTTTGACATATCTGATATTGTACCAATATTTATCAAAAAAGCATGATTTTTCGGGCTGATTCCGGTTTTATTTCGGTATCTGCCGCGAAAGTAAAAATTAATAATTTTAATCTATTTTAATCGCTCTTTTCAAAGATTTAGTTGATGTACAGAATAAGGAACAGCAGAAACAGAAGGAAGGCATACGATAAGGCTGGAGGACGAACGTATGCGTATCACACAGGAGTTTCTGAATCAGCTTACACCGGTAGAGTTGTCATTTATACGTGCAAGTATCACCAAACTTTGCCAGGACAAGATCAAACATGAGACAACAAATCATGAGAATCTGGAATCAAAGGTAGAAAAATGCCCACATTGCGGATCAGCACATTTCGTAAGAAATGGTTTCAATCCCAAGCACAGACAGAAATACAGATGTAAAGAATGCCGGCATATCTTCCAGGCAACAACGGGAACGATGTTTGCACATTCCCGCACAACATTTGACATCTGGGGCGTATTCATTGCCGGAGAATTGAACGGATTAACCCTTGAACAGCAGAGCATCGCTACAGAACTGACGGTTACGACCTGCTTTAATATGAGGCATAAATTGTATAAAGCAGCTTCCAAAATACAGAAAGGTATCACGTTAAGCGGGAATATTGAACTTGATCCAGCCTATACAAAGATCAATCTGAAAGGAACGAAGCCGAAGAATATGCCGCGTGCAAGCAAGCACAGAGGTAAAGGAAAGGCTGTTTTTACCAAGCACGCAAGAGGGCTCAGCGAACATAAAGTATGTCTGGTCACAGCGATCGATGAACATGACAACATGCTGTTTAAGATTGCAGGACTGGGACAGGAAAGTCAGGATAAGCTGAATCTGTTTAAAGAGCACTTCACTCCCGGAGCTCTGGTCATATCTGACGACAAGGCCTGCATCAGAAATTTTGCGATAGAGAACAGCATGAAATCAGATGTGATTCTTTCTGTTGAGGGCAAAGAGACATTTACTACGCCTCTGGGAAACAGCCTGTCATCTGTGAATGAACTGCACAGTGAAGCGAAAGACCTGATCCGACATAAACGAGGGATCAGTACCCGGCATTTACAGGGATATCTTGACTGGATGTTATTCAGGAAAAAGCTGAAATACACACTGGAAGCGAAGAAATGGCGTCCTGAAGCCTATATGGAAACGATGCAGGAGATCATTCCGTTCATTTGCGAAGATATTCCGCGACTGGAAATGCCCATCGATCTTTATGAAGCTTACGGTTCATACCATTTTGGTATATTCGCTTTTATCAACTAAATCTTTGAAAAGAGCGTTTTTAAATGATCTGCAATATGAAAAATTTCAGATATTCTGTTTCAGGAATGCCCATCATGACGGGATGGTCAAAACTCACATGT
>JAZRKZ010000337.1:0-5419 GCA_045646565.1 Lachnospiraceae bacterium | reverse complement strand
GAAGTCCGTAAGGCCCTTCCGGGCAACAACTGCGGCGCCTGCGGTTATCCTGGCTGCGACGGTCTTGCGGCCGCGATCGCCAGGGGAGAAGCGCCGGTCAACCAGTGTCCGGTCGGCGGAGCTGCCGTTGCTGAGCAGATTTCCGCGATCATGGGCGTGGAAGCGGGTTCGATCGAGAAGAACGTCGCGTTCGTTAAGTGCTCCGGCACCTGCGACAAAGCCTATGACAACGCGAATTATATCGGCATAAAGAGCTGCGGCGCAGCCGCAGCCATCCCCGGCAAGGGAACAAAGATGTGCCAGACCGGCTGTCTCGGTCTCGGCGAGTGCGTATCCGTCTGTGAATTCGACGCGATCCATATCGTGGACGGCATCGCCAAGGTCGATCGCACGAAGTGCGTCGCCTGCGGAAAATGCGCGGCTGTCTGTCCGCAGCATCTGATCGAGATCATACCGGATAAACAGATCTATGCAGTCGCCTGCGCAAGTCAGGAAAAGGGCAAGGCGACAAAAGCCCAGTGCGCTGCCGGCTGTATCGGCTGCAAGGCCTGCACGCTGGTGTGCGACAATAACTCGATCAAGGTCGAAGATAATATCGCGCACATCAATTATAAGACATGTATCAATTGCGGCAAGTGCGCCGCCAAGTGCCCGGCCAAGGTCATCGTTGCAAGACGGGATCCGGAGACTGCCTGATAAAAATGTCACATGAATAAAAAAGACCACTGAATACGGACTGCTGAAAGCGTATCCGTATTCGGTGGTCTTTCTTTTTTTGTCTCAAGGCTCACCGGCTCGCATATCTTCCTCTGCCGGGCAGCTCACAGGAGGAGTAACGGCGGCCTGGCATTGATTGCGTGCCGGGTCCGTGAGAGGATGAATCGTGTGTCAGCCGATGACGACTTCGACTTTGACGGTACTTCCTGCCGGAGCCACCGGAAGTACGTTGTCTTCGATCGGCGCGCCGTCGACGCTGACGACGTAGTTCGTGGACTCGATGTTCTTCGGATTCTTTACCGAAATATCGTAGGTCGCGCCGCGGAACTTCCTTGCGACGGTGAAGCCGTCCCAGGCAGCCGGAATGCACGGGCGCACGCGCAGGCCGTCGAAATCCGGATAGATGCCGAGAATGTACTGGGAAGCGTCAACGAATGTCCATGACGCGGTTCCTGTCAGCCAGCTGTTCTTGCCCTCGCCGAAGTTCGCGGCGTCGCGGCCGGCGACCATCTGGCAGTATGCATACGGCTCTGTCCTGTGGATCTCGCCCTTGTCCTCGAGGTAGGACGGAGTTATTTTTTTGTAGATACTGTAAGCGCGGTTGCCGTGTCCCATCTCGGCCTCGGCGATCGAGACCCACGGATTATTGTGGCAGAAGATGCCTGCGTTCTCTTTATATCCCGGCGGATAGGAGGATACTTCGCCGAGGTTCAGGTGATATTCTTTATAGGCCGGCTGGAGGATCATGATGCCGTATTCGGATTCAAGGCGTTCCTTCGTGCTGTCGAGAGCTTTCTGAGCTTCGCCTGTCTCCCTGCCGATTCCCGCCATGACGCAGAAGCCCTGCGGCTCGATGAAGATCTGGCCGTCCTCGCACTCATGGGAACCGATCCTCTGCCCGAACGCGTCGTAAGCGCGCAGGAACCATTCGCCGTCCCAGCCATCTGTAAGGACAGCCTGTTCCATGATCCCGATCTCTTTTAGTGCAGCGTCAGCTTGTTCGTCCTGACCGATGCGTCTTAGGATCTCTACATACTCTTTGCCGTATTTGACGAACATGCCGGCAATGAAGACGGACTCGGCGACCGGTCCCTCGCTCGGTCCGGTTGTCTGGAAGGATTCGCCCGGCTCGTCCGAGAAGCAGTTGAGGTTCAGGCAGTCGTTCCAGTCGGCGCGGCCGATGAGCGGCAGGCCGTGGGGACCTTTGTGGGTGACAGTATAGTTGAACGATCTGTGCAGGTGCTCAAGCAGAGGCGCGGCGAGCGATTCATCGTTGTCGAACGGCGTCATCTCGTCAAGGATCGAATAGTCGCCGGTCTCGCGGATGTACGCGGAGACGCCGGCAATGAGCCACAGCGGATCATCGTTAAAGCCGCTTCCGACATCCATGTTGCCTCTCTTGGTGAGCGGCTGATACTGATGATACGCGCTGCCGTCCGGGAACTGCGTGGCGGCGATATCAAGGAGTCTCTGACGGGCCTTGTCCGGGATGAGGTGCACAAAACCGAAGAGGTCCTGGCTGGAGTCGCGGAAACCCATGCCGCGGCCGATACCGGATTCATAGTAGGAGGCCGAACGGGACATGTTGAATGTGACCATGCACTGATACTGATGCCAGATATTGACCATGCGGGTGAATTCATTTTCGGGCGTTTCTGCCGTGAAGGTGCCAAGGAGGCCGTCCCAGTAGGCTTTCAGCGCTGCAAATGAAGCGTCGACCTGCTCGTCGGTCGAATAGCGGGAAATGAGTTCTCTCGCCGGCGCCTTGTTGATGATTCCCTGCGCCTCCCATTTCCGGTCTTTCGGCACTTCCACATAGCCAAGGAGGAAAATGAAGGATCTCTCCTCGCCGGCATTGAGCGTCAGGTCGATCTGGTGAGAGCCGATCGGGGACCAGCCGCTCGCGCGCTTCCCGGTCAGCTTTCCTGCAAGGACCGCTTCCGGAGCATGGGGGCCGCCGTAGACGCCGAGGAAGCTGTCGCGGTCTGTCTCATAGGCATCTACCGGTGTGTTGACATGGAAGATGGCATAGTGATTGCGTCTTTCGCGGTATTCGGTCTTGTGATAGATGGTAGATCCGTCGATTTCGACTTCACCGGTGCTGTAGTTCCTCTGGAAATTGGTCATGTCGTCCATCGCGTTCCAGAGACAGAATTCAACATAGGAGAAGAGGGTAAAGCTCCGGGATACACTGTCCTCATTTTTGACTTTGACGCGGAGAACTTCCAGGGAGTCACCGATCGGAACAAATGCGGTCACCTCTGCCGCGATTTTATTTTTACTGCCGCTGATGACGGAGTAGCCCATGCCGTGTCTGCAGGAGTAGGTATCGAGTGGCGTCTGTGTCGGCTGCCAACCGGGATTCCAGATAACGTCGCCATCCTTAATATAGAAGTAATGGCCGTTGGAGTCCTTCGGCGTATTATTATAACGAAATCTTGTTAGCCGGAGGAGTTTGGCATCTTTATAAAAGCTGTATCCGCCGCCGGTGTTGGAGAGGATCGTAAAAAACTCTTCACATCCGAGATAATTGATCCAGGGAAGAGGAGTTTTGGGCGTGGTGATGACGTATTCTTTGTTCCTGTCGTCAAAATAACCGTATTTCATGGCAATCTCCTTTGTGAAATGTTAATTCTTACTTAACCGATTAAGGCCATTGATCGACAAAAATAGCTCTGTTTAGGGATAATATAGATGATATTTGCGAAAAATGCAATAGAGTTTTCGTAAAATGATAAACGAAGAATAAGAAAACGAGATGGATTCCATCTGCTCTGAAATATGTCTTGTTGTCAAAAAAACTGTCATTTATGCCAAATTCATAGTAAAAAACTATAAGAAATAGACAAAATCGAAGATGCCGCAAAAATTATGTATTGACAAAAGTGCAGAATGAGATATGATGAAATTACGAAAACGATTAAGCTAAACATTAAAAAGAGGACAACCATGGTTTCGTTGAAAGATATCGCAGAAGCATGCGAGGTATCCGTAGCGACTGTAAGCAAAGCATTAAACAATCATAGCGATATCAGCGAAGCCCGAAGAGCCCAGATCAGAAGGAAAGCCAATGAGATGGGTTATCTTCCGAATATGGCAGCCAGAGCACTGAAGACGAAGGCGACACATGATATTGGAGTTTTATTTGCCGATGGCCATCAAAGCGGCCTGACGCACCCCTTTTTCTCGGAGGTGCTGGAAGGGCTCAGGGTCCGGGCAGAAAGTCAGGGTTATGATATCACCTTCATCAATATGAAGCTGCAGGACAGGAAGGTAACATATCTGGAGCACTGCAGATACAGAAATGTGGACGGCGTCGTCATCGCGTGCGTGGATTTTTCGCAGCCGGAGGTTTTGGAACTGGTCAATTCGAGCATCCCGGTCGTTACGATCGATCATGTGTTTGACCGGTGCGCGACGATATCGTCGAACAATCTGAGGGGCATCCAGGAACTCGTCGGATACGCAGTCTCTCTCGGTCATGAGAGAATCGCCTATATCCACGGGAAGTCATCATCGGTCACGGATGACCGCCTGGCAGGCTTTTTCGGGACCATGGAAGAATTCGGTCTGGCGGTTCCGGAAGAGTATCTGGAGGAGATTGATTATCTCGATGACGAGGCGGCGGCTGAAGTCACCAAAAAGATGCTTGGCCTTCGCAGGAGGCCGACCTGCATTCTGTATCCGGATGATTACACGTGTATCGGCGGTATGAACGCGATCCGGAGCGCAGGGTTGTCGGTTCCGGAAGACATTTCTATAGCGGGATATGACGGGGTCACAGTCGGACGGCTGGTCAGCCCGAAGCTGACGACTTATTCTCAGAACATGAGGGGCCTCGGAGAAGCGGCGGCGAGCAAGATCATAGAACTGATTGAAAAACCGCGGACGACGCTGAAGGACAACACGGTCCTCGAGGGGTATCTGGTAAAGGGCGAGTCGATGATCGCGGCTAAATAAGTGAATATTTGCACATAATATAAATGCAAATAAAAAATAAACACCATTATTTAAACAGGAGGGAATCAAAATGAAGAAAAAATGGCTTGCACTTGCATTATCAGCAGTAATGGTCACGGGTCTGGCAGCCTGCGGCGGCGCATCGACATCTCAGTCATCCGCAGAGCCGGCAGGAACCGAGTCAGCGGTAGCCGCAACCGGCGGCGAAGAAGGCAAAGAGCTCAATATCTATGTATGGAATGAAGAGTTCAAGAGCCGTATCACAGACCACTATGAAGGCTACGAAGAAGTCGATGCAACACACGGCAAGATCGGCGATGTCGCTGTCAACTGGACAATCACACCGACCACAGACAATGCTTATCAGAACAAGCTTGACTCCGACCTTCCGGGCAACGCGGATGCTTCCGCCGACAAGAAGATCGATATCTTCCTCGTAGAAGCTGACTATGCTCTTAAGTATGTTGACGCGGAAGCGGACGTAGCTATGCCGCTTTCCGAGCTCGGCATCACAGACGCTGACCTTTCCAAGCAGTATCAGTACACAAAGGACGTTGTCACAGACGCTAACGGCGAGCTTCGCGGCGCTTCCTGGCAGGCATGCTCCGCCGGCCTTATCTACAACAGAAAGATCGCTGAGGAAGTTCTCGGCGTTTCCGAGCCGGAAGAAGTTCAGGAATATGTTAAGGATTGGGCTGCTTTCAACGAGACAGCTGCAAAGGTCAAGGAGAAAGGCTACAAC
>JAZRKZ010000336.1:0-4373 GCA_045646565.1 Lachnospiraceae bacterium | reverse complement strand
AAAGCAACTATTTTCAAAAAATCAGGCAACTTAGTTGCTTAATTTTCCTGAAATAGTTGCCTTCGTCATTGAAAGGCAACTTTCATCTCATATTTCAGATGCTCAGTTGCTTTTCGCTTTTACAAAGGCAACTATAAACTCGACTCCGGCCCGGATAATTGCTTTCAATTTTCAAAGGCAACTCCAGACCTCGAAAACGGAGCAATCAGTTGCCTCTGCTTCTTCTGATACCAACTCGCACATGACAAAAGGCAACTATAAACTCAAATCCTGCCTAAATAGTTGCTTCTTTTCTTCAAAGGCAACTATTAACTCAAATCCTGCCTAAATAGTTGCTTCTTTTCTTCAAAGGCAACTCCATACCTCGAAAACGGAGCAATCAGCTGCTTCCGCCACTTTAAATGACACGGGACGGGTCACATTCTCTTTTCCGTGAAAGCCTTACTCCCCGCTCTCCTCAAACAACTTCGCCAGCGGCGAATCGCTGTCCAAAAAGAGGGTGGTGTTGCCGTTCACCAGGCTCTTCTTCGCCGCATCCAGCTGACGAACGAAAAGATAATATTCAGCTTTATCCGGATCATTATACGCATCGGACAGGATCCTCATGTATTCCGCCTCGCCTTCGGCCTCGATCTGGGCCGCCTTCGCATTTGCCTCCGAGATCATGACCTCCGTCTCCCTGTCGGTCATGTTGCGGATCTTCTGGGCCTCCGATTCGCCCTGGGCCTTGTAAGCCGCGGCGATGTTCTTGCGCTCCGTGATCATACGATTATACACGGCGTCCTTGTTCTCGTCGGGAAGGTCCAGCTTCTTGATCTTGACCATCTGGATCTCGATGCCATACTGCTCCGGATCGTAATCCTTGTCCAGCTGATCGAGTATCTTATTGGACAGCGAGATCACTCTGGTATTCTCATCGATGACCTTCATGCCGTCTGCGGTCTCCTGTGTCTGCCCGGAATCCGATCCGTCTGCTGCCTGATCTGCGCCCTGCAGCTCGTCCGATGTGATATCCTGGATATCCAGATCGGACAGGCTGTCCTTTTCATCCGCTTTGTCAAGCGCCGCATCGCGGGACGCGATCAGTTCCTCCTGAGATGTCGATGAAACAGTCGTTTTCAGCGCGCCGTATACCATTGCGCTGATCTTGCTCTCCGCGCTCGACTTGGAAGAGTTCAGCGTCTGCGTAAACCTGATCGGGTCTGTGACTTTCCAGATAATGTAGGCGTCAACTTCCATCTTTTTCTTGTCAGACGTATAGATCTCGGTCGGCGCAATATCATACAGCTGTCTGGATCTGGAGATTGTCGTCGCGCTCTGAATGATGGGGATCCTCAGGGAGAAACCGGGTTCCGTCGTGACACGCGATATCTTGCCCATTGTCTTAATGACTTTATACTGATTTGGATATGTAATAACAGCGGCCATATTCATGAGTAAGTAGATGATGACCAGAGATAATATAATCGTCGTAGAGCGTTTCTTCATCACTGCTCACCTCCTTCCCCATTCATGGAGCCGTATGCGGCCGAACCGTCCCCGGCCGCCGCCTCACTTCCGCTGCCGCCGAACGATCCGTCCAGATCGCCCAGATAAAGGCGCGAGGTCGTGCCCTCGCCGTCGTTATTGATGATGATCTTAAGACCCGGCAGGATCTCCTCCATTGCCTCGTAGAACATACGCTGTCTGGTAATCAGCGGGTATCTGGTGTACTCGGCGTACTCGCTGTTGAAGCGGGCGACCTGGCCGTTCGCCTCGTTGATACGGGCCGTCTTCTGCGCTTCCGCATTCTGAATGACCTTGTCTGCCTTGGCCTCGGCTGCCGGAATCTGCTCATTGCGGTACTGGTTCGCCTTGTTTATCGCAGATTCCTTGTTCTGTCTCGCATTTTCGACCTCGGAGAACGCCTCCTTGATCAGCGCTGTGGGCGGTTCCACGTCCTGAATCGAGATATCAATCAGCGACAGGCCGATATTCTGCTTCTCCAGCTCGTCCATGACGATATTCTTAATATTCTGCTGGATATCCGACTTGCCTGTAGTGAGCGCGGAATCGACCGTATAGGCGCTGACCGTGCCGCGGATCGTGCTCTGGATCAGATTCTTGAGGATCAGCTCCGGCTGCTCCGTCGCATACATATACTGGAGCGGATCCGTCACCTGATAGGTCACATAGAAATCGATATCCACGAAGTTCATATCGGATGTGATCATCGTGGACTCTCTCTCCACATTCTCGTAGCCTCCCGGGCTGGTCTCCCGGTATCCGACCTCGAAGTTCCGGACCGTCGTATTGATCTTGGTCACATCCTGAATGATCGGAATCTTGAACTGCAGACCTTTATTGTTGTTGACCGCAGCCCGTCCCAGCGTCGTGACCACTGCGCTCTCTGTCTCCGACAGCGTATAAAACGACCCTCTCAAAAGAAAGACCAGTATAAACACAGAAAGTACGGCGATCAAAACCGCTCCGATCCCCTTCTTCCCGTTTCCGCCGGGTCTTCTCTGCATCTTCACGGGTCCATTCTTAATAAAATCCCTAAATGACATGGCAAAATCCTCCTTGTTCTCTATTTTACCATATCCGCGGAGTCTGTGGGAAGGTCTTCGCTCCGCGCCTTGACGATACAGAGCTTTAATCCCCCTATGCAAATGAAAAAGCTGCCGCAGGCAGCAATCTCACCGCCTGCGACAGCACCCTGTGCCATTTTATTCAGTTGATCAGCCGATGACCTGCCGGATCAGCTCCTGGAACTTGTTCGGCGCCATTCCGCCGACCGCATTATGTACGAGCTGACCGTTCCTGAAGAACAGGAAGTTCGGGATGGACATGACTCTGTACTTCCTGACCGCTTCGCCGTCCGTATCTACATCGAGCTTGCAGACTTTCAGCTTGCCGTCAAAAATCTCGTCCATCTTGTCCACGACCGGCCCCATCATCTTGCACGGACCGCACCAGTCTGCATAGCAGTCCAAAAGGACCGGAAGTTCAGATTGAAGGACTTCTTTTTCAAATGTATCCGCTGTAACCTTTACTACCATATTTTACCTCCTTTGTTCATGCCGGCAGGAAAATACTCATCCTCCTGCGGCATTTCTCATGGCTTAGATGGTCTATACTTGTGATACATTTACTATAATACAAAATTATCGTTCTGACAAGTATATTTTGTCAAATTTAATTTTATTCTTCCATTTTTAAGGCAGCTGTTTTTCCGAGTGCGAAAGGCTGCCCCCGGCGCTTTGGCGCCGCACTTATCCTTCCGTCAGAGGCCGGTGATAGACCGCGATGAGTTTGTTGATCTTATTTCCGAGCAGCGAGAACTTCCTTTCATACTCGGTCATAATATTCCCCTTCCCCATCGCGTCGTCACGGTGGAGATCATAGGTCACGGCGGTAAGCTCCCAGTTCGGAGCCTCCGTGAACTCCTCCACAGAAAAATCAAAGAGAAGACGGTTGTCCGTCTTGAACTCCAGCACGCCTCCGTCGATCAGGAACTTCTCGTAAAGCATAAGGAACTGATGGGATGTGAGCCGCCGTTTGGCGTGCCTTGCTTTCGGCCACGGATCGGAGAAGTTGAGATAGATGCCGGTCACTTCGCCTTCTGCAAATACCTCCGGAAGTCCTCTCGCGTCCATCCGCAAAAAGTGCAGATTCGAAGGGGCAGTGAAGGGCGTATCCTCTTCGTCCCTCCGCTCCATCGCCTCGATCGATCTCGACGCCGGGTCCATCGCCGGCCGCCCCTCCATCTTCTGGCAGGCCCGCATCAGCACGCTCTCATACATTTCAACGCCCAGATATTCATTTTCAGGATGCCTTGCGGCAAGCTCCATCAGGAACCGGCCCTTGCCGGTCCCGATTTCGACATACAGCGGTTTGTCGGTGAAGGATTTCCATATCCCCTTCCTCTCCGCCGGATTCTTGATCACATAGGGGCTGTTTGCCACTATTTCTTTCGCTTCAGGTATATTTCTTAATCTCATGCGGCCATTATACAACACAATCGCGCATTGGTGCGTGTTTTTTTGACGCCTGTAAAAAAACCGCGGTCGCCAAAGCGCCGCGGTCTTTCAGTCATATCACAATTGTTTAATCCCCATATCCGTTCGGATTATGGCTCTGCCAGTTCCATGCGTCAGCGCACATATCCTCCAGATTCTTTTCCGCGACCCAGCCGAGAACCTCGCGGGCCTTCGTCGGATCCGAATAGCAGGTAGCTACATCGCCGGGACGTCTCGGATCGATGACATACGGAAGATCCTTGCCGCATGCCTTTGAGAAAGCTCTGATAATATCAAGTACGCTGTAGCCGTTGCCCGTGCCGAGATTGAAAATCTGGACACCCGGAAGAGTCTCCATACCCTTGATTGCTG
>JAZRKZ010000335.1:0-2746 GCA_045646565.1 Lachnospiraceae bacterium | reverse complement strand
GATGCTATGGGGGAGGGAAAATTTAGGATCAGTATATTATCGATCGATCTCATTACAGCGTCGTTACTATTCACAGCCAAATGAGCACAAAAAAGACGTCTGATCAACCAAAGCGATCAGACGTTTTTCCATTCAAAGCGGCGGCGTTATTATACGCCGCACAAGAGTTCCGATAGAGTGTATGGCCGCCCACTCGTCAACCTTTTTAGTGCTTGGAATTGATTTACCCCGTTCCTCAAACAGGTTTCCAGGTATGTCCGCATGTCAGCGAAAAATCCCGCCGTCTTAACTGAAAAAAATTGACCGGATACTTTCTCATGGCACTTCACCATTCGGAGGGAACGTTCGCTGAGATTGTTTGATGTTGGGATGCTGAAATCCTCGACCCATCGGAAGTAATTATCCCGATATTTTTGGAGCCGCACAATTAGCCGGCGCTCATCATCAGAAAACTCCGGATTATCAGCCATACTATATTCCCGCACAGCTGCCTGCATTATGTCGCCAACCTTGGTGTAGAAGCCCTTCACCGCGTCTTCTGAGAATGAGAAGCCGTTCTTAAGAATAATCAGCTTCCTCTCGTGTATCGTGGCCTGTATCAATTCCTTGAGCTGCGCAGGCCATTTATGGTGGGAAATGTCGGCGAGCTTTTGCAGATCGCGTTCGAGATGCTGATTGCATTCAACATTGTAAAAGCAGAAATCAGCATTGTAATTGACCGTGTTGTGATCATGCATCACAACAGTCCCTGGCCCGAGCGCGGCAAGGATATTGTCCTCGTCCAGCCCCGCCCTGTCCTTCTTTGCGTGTGCCTTATATAAAGCGACCCGCTCATTCCCATAAAAGCGCATACAGCCACGCTTCGTATTGATGAAAACCACGGTATCATCCCAGAACAATAGCGTGGACGTCAGGCAATATTCCCGGATCTCTGCTACAAACTCCTGCAACTGTTTGGAATATCGCTTTTGCAGATTGATGATATAGCCTTCGCACGGGGATGTGCCTTCCAAAAGCCCGGTAAGAAAACATGCGGAACGGCTTACACTGACAAATCCGAGATTCAATAGCGCAAGAGCGGTCGTTTGTATATTGGGTCCGTATTGTACAGGCTCTTTCAATTCTGCAGGGATGGGCGTATGGCACGCCTTTCCACAGCATGGGCAGATATATTCCACAAAGTGATGCCGACGCTTGATGACTTTGACTTCATAATCAATTTCATCCTTGATTCTTTCGCCGTTCTCTTCCAGCGGAGCGCCACAGTCAGGGCATGCTTCAAGGGCATGGCTAACATTTTCTGTTACTTCGCCCTCTGGGAATGCACTCAGCGACGCTTTCACATGTCCCGGCTGGCCCCCACGTTTCTTCCCTGTATGCTGTCGCGAATTGGGTACCACTTTCTTCTTGTTGAGAGGAGTCCTGCTTGTGGGTGTTCCACTGTTGGTGCCGTCATTGTTCAGAATAGCATGAAGCCGTGCTACCTCATTGGAAAGTGCCTGGATCTTTCCCTCAGATTCCAAATCCTGCCGTGCTTGACTGTTCTTCAGGCGTGCCTTGAGTGATTCGTTTTCTTCTTTTAATCTGGCATTTTCTTCCTCTATGCGTGCCCTGCCGAAATCACGATCCAAGAGGCGCTCCCGTGCGCCATTCCACATTCGCTTATAATGCTCTGCCTTGCGTTGCGTCGTTTTAAGCTGTCGTTCCAAATCACATTTTTTCTTTAGCAGAGCAACCTTCTCTTCAGAAGTATACAGCCCTGCTGACATCTTGGCAAGCTTTTTTTGCTGTTCGCCTATCTGCACATGAAGCGCCCGGTTTTCTTCCTGCAACCGGGTGACTTCTCTTTCCGCGTCTATCCGTTTATAAACATCCTCCGTGTTATGGTCATGTGCCTCGCGCCACATCTGACGGTAACGATCCCTTTCTTTTTCCGTTGCTTTCAGCTGGCGGGAGAGAGCATTGTTTTCCTTAACCAACTCCGCCTTTTCCGCAGGAGTAAACAAGCCTTCTCCTGCTTTATCCAGTTCCTTCTGCAGCTTTCGGACCTGGCGCGTAAGGTCCAGAACCTCCAATCTTCGCTTTTCATATGCTTCCTGCAACGTCATGACCGCAGCTCCTATTCTGTCCTTTTTTTGCGAAGCAACCGCAGCTGATCCTCCGCTTCACGAACCTGCTTCTTTAGCGCTTCGTTTTCCTCCAACAGACGCAATATTTCTTCGCGCATCCCTTTCATGGTCTTTGGCATCTGGTAGTCATTTTCTCCGGCCTGATACGACGGGCTTCGCTTTTTGCAGCGCCCATCTGTCGGCATTACCTCTCCAGTCTCTTCATTCAACCTGCCAATCAGGGTACGCTTACTGCGCGGAACTTTCTTCTCCTTGTCCCAATATGAGTGATTCTCATATACATACGTGATCCCGGAACGCTTGTCTTTTTGATACACAATCCCCATAAAATCACCTCTTAATATTTATGTGTATATTATATCACATAAATATTTATTTGTCAATATAAAAGTGCTGAAAAACCTTATTTTTCAAGGGTTTTCAGCACTTTTAGCTCGTCGTTGACTATTTATGTATGAGCGCCATTCGATGCCTATTTTCGACATCTTGACGCGATTTCGACTGTGAATAGTAACAAGGCGAATGGGACAAATTTCATTCTTTTGACATCTCGTGTTCGATAAGCAAGATCAAGGGAGTTCTTTTGGACACCATCTTATATATAATATTATATAAAT
>JAZRKZ010000334.1:0-3999 GCA_045646565.1 Lachnospiraceae bacterium | reverse complement strand
CGTCGCGCGGTTCAAGATCAGGTTGGCCTCCTTCGGCCCCCTGCCGCCGACCATCGCGCAGACAGCCCCGCTCTTTGTATCAAGCAATACGAGCGAGACCTGCGAATCGGCGGGATAATGCTCGCTGCGGCTTGCTTCCTCCTCGCAGATCGCCTGCAGGCGGCTGTTCTCTGTCGAATAGATCGTAAGACCGCCCCGGTACACAAGGTCCCAGGCTTCCTCCTCGGAATACCCCTTCTTCGTCATGAGATCATTCACGACTTCTACAAGCAGCGCATCCTCGAAGTAAGTCATGACTTCCTGAACGCAGCCGGTTGCATTCACCGCCGCAATACGCTCATACACCGGATCCGCGAGAGCCTCATCGTGCGCTTCCCGGGTAATGTAGCCCTGCTCCAGCATTTTGTCGAGGACGATCTCCCTGCGGTCCGCGTTCTTTTCAGGATTTTTTCTGGGGTTAAATGTGGTCGGGTTCTTTGTGATCGCCGCAAGGACCGCTGACTCCGAGAGCGTGAGCTCCGACACATCCTTATTAAAGTAGTACTTCGCGGCTGTCCAGATACCCCAGTTGCCGCCGCCGAGATTGATCGTGCTGAGATAATTCTCGAGGATCCAGTCCTTTGACACTTTTCCCTCGAGACAGACCGCGAGGAACTGTTCCTGGAGCTTGCGCTCCACCTTCTGCGAAAAAGTCGTCTCGCTCGTCCATGTCTCGAACACATTATTTTTGAGGAGCTGCTGCGTGATCGTGCTCGCTCCCTCGTCGAAACTCCCCTTCATCACGCCGCGGACGAACGCCCGGCAGATGCCGTAAAGGTCGATCCCGCCATGCTCGTAGAACCGCTCATCTTCAATCGCGACAAATGCATGCTGCAGATCCACCGGTATATCCGCCAAAGTGACGTAGACCCGGTTCGATTCTTCGCCCGACAGGGTCAGCGCGACATTCCCGTCCGTATCGAGGACACTCGTTCTGTACCATTTCGGAGCCGCGTCGAGAATACTGATCGACGGCGCCGCAAGGAACACGCACATAAGATAAATCATAACTGACGCCATAAGGACCGAGGTTCCCGTCAGCACGAATACAAGGATCCTGGCCTTATTCATTTTTACTGTTTCCAACAGGTCACCTCCGATTGATGCTCGCCGTCTGTCACGTACCGCCGTGAGGGCGCAATAATACCTACAAAATTATTTGTAGCATTCATTTGTGTGCAAATCGTGTTTTGTTTTTTGCGAAAAATTTACGTTTGCTTACGTTTTGTGTTAAACTATGTCTGCTATACCATATGATTGGAGATCTCGATGATTAAAAAAGTAAGGTCATGTATCCTCGCGGCGATCTGGCTTGGCGCTGTTCTTTTCCTTGTCACATCTTCCGCCCTGCCTGTGCGGGCAGACACGCTGCAGGATCCAGTGACATTTCAGGTGACTACCACCGCCGACGGCGCATCCGTCGGTCCCTATACTGATTTCGAAGCCGAAGGAGGAACGCGCTACCTCTTTCTGCCCGCCTACGTCGACACGGAAAATCTGACGATCAACTACTCCGGAAATATCCGAGCGGTCAGCGACGGACATCTGGATACCATAAAACACACGATTTCGGGCAATCTGTCCGGCCTGATCGCCACAAGCGGCAACGGGCGGGACATCCCCCTCATCATCATGCAGTCCAGGATCCCGTCCCTCGAGATCACACTGCCGGATACGACCCTTGACGATGTGCACGCGGATAAGGACCGGGTCGTCACGAACGCCTCCGCGGTCCTCATCGATCCGAAGGATCCGAACAACAATTTTGAATCCGCCGGCAGCTGCGAGTTCAAGGGGCGCGGCAACTCTTCCTGGGAAGTCTATGACAAGAAGGGCTATCAGCTCCGTCTCGGCGAGCCCCGCATGGTCCTCGGCATGGACCGGGCAAAGACATGGATCCTTCTTGCAAATGCAAGCGACCCCACTCTCCTCCGCAACAAAGTCGTCTATGACGCGGCAAAGCAGGTTAATTTTTCATTTGCCCCGGAGGGAGAATTCGTCGATCTCTGGGTGAACGGCGAATACCGCGGCAACTATCTCCTGACCGAAAAAGTCCAGATTGGGCCGAACAGGCTGAATCTTGTCAGCGGCCACGGGATCATCGCCGAGTTCGACAACGCCTTTTATAATAATGAAATCTTTTTCGCGGGCTATCTGGGCAACTATTTCACGCTGAAGGACTCGGCGGCTCCGAACGGCCTCGCCGATTTCCTGGAGTTCCAGGAAGCCATCGACACCCTTGACTACATGCTCGATGTAAAGAGCGACTGGGAGAAGATAGCGGCCAGGATTGACGCGGAATCATTTGCACGCGCGTTCCTCATCAATGAATACTTCGCGAACTGCGAATCCGCCGTCACAAGCTTTTTCTGGTACCGGGACGGGAACGAAGACGTACTGCACGCGGGACCGATCTGGGACTTCGACACCTGCATGCGCGACGGCGTCGAGGACCCGGCTAAATATTATGTCTACCAGAACGCCTATTACCATCGCTTCCTGGCTTATCCGGAGTTCCAGCAGCTCGTCACGGAGATGTATGCAAATGAAATCGAACCCGCCTGCGCCTCCTCCGCCAACGATATGTATACGCTGCGCGATCGGATTTCTTCGTCGATCGATATGAATTTCACCCGCTGGGACGTTCTCGGCGGAACGGACGCCAAGGGCCACGAATCCTTCCCGAGCTACGAGCTCAATTTCAGCGACCAGCGCAGATGGCTGCAGGAGCGGGCTCAGTCTTTCCGGATAGAAGGGATCATCGGAGAAATTGTCCCTTACACGTTCAGCATCAATGTATCGGAGGACGGCCGTTACGCCGACCTCTACCTGGCGTCATCGAAACGGGCGGTCTCCGCGGCGGAATTTGCCGTATGGAGCGAAGCCGGCGGCGCGGGAAGCGTCACATGGGTCCGGGCGGACCGGGACGATGCGGATACAGCCTCCGCCGATCAGGCTGTAAAGAAATGGCACGCGCGCTTTGACCTGACCACCGCCCGTTATCTCGGCACTTATCATGTGCAGGCAGCGGTGAACGGCCAGCGGGCAACACCCGTCGGGGAAGGGACCTTTTTCGTGACGTCTCTCCCGGAAGCGCCGTACGTTTACACGTACGAGGGCATTGATTTCAGCCCGGTGTTCGATCCGCTCTACTATGCGATGCGTTATCCCATTGTCCGAAAGCAGTGCGGCTATGACGGGGAAAAACTGTTCACCCACTTTATTCAAACGGGCATCAGGGCAGGTTATGCGGGAAATGAAGATTTCGATGTGCTCTGGTATAAGGAGAACAATGAGGATCTGGCCGCGATCTATAAGGACAGTTATATATCCTACTATGAACATTACCTCATCAAGGGAATGGCGGAGGGCAGGCCCGGGCGGCCCTGACAGGACATAGTTAAGTCCCGCCCGCGCGGTCTGGCGCGGAATCCGGGTCAGCTGACAGAAATAAAACCACTGAATATGGCGACGATATCTTCGTCCATATTCAGTGGTTTCTTTTTTACATAAATTTAGCTTTAGCGGCGTTACTTAAATACGCCTTTTTCGGCACAGATTTAGCGGCCGAACTCTTTCCTGTAAGCTTCAACTTCGTCGACCGTCGGCATGACGCAGAGCGCGCCCTTCTTGGTCGTGACAAGGGAAGCGGCGGCATTTGCAAATGTCAGAAGCTCATGCAGCTGCTCCTCATTCATGGTAAGACCATATTTCAGGACATGGTGCAGAGCGGATGCGCAGAAGGTGTCGCCGGCGCCTGTTGTCTCGACTGTGTTCGGATTAAGGAAACCGGCCTCGTATGCTTCCACGCCGTTGCAGTAAGCCTTGGAGCCGTCCGGACCATAGGTCGCAAATACGAGCGGGATCTTATACTCGTCGATGATCATCTTGATGCCCTTGTCGAGGTCTTCCTCGCCGGTCATGAAGGTGATTTCGTTGTCGGAGATCTTCAGAACATCG
>JAZRKZ010000333.1:0-3439 GCA_045646565.1 Lachnospiraceae bacterium | reverse complement strand
CTAATCGAGATGCCCGGCTACCCCGCAAAGATGTTCCTGCCGGTCACGAAACCGGGCATAGTCGTAGGAAACTTCACCGACGAGATCGCGGCGGAGATCGGTTACAACTGCAAGGTGGTCCTTCCGGCGACGCACGATACGGGATCCGCGATCATGGCGCTGCCGACCCAGTCCGACGACACGCTCTACATCAGCTCAGGCACATGGTCGTTGATGGGCGTTGAGAACAAAGAAGCTGTCTGCACTCCGGAAGCCCAGGCACGTAATTTTACAAATGAAGGCGGCTACGACTACCGCTTCCGCTTCCTGAAGAACATCATGGGCCTCTGGATGATCCAGCAGGTGAGGCATGAACTTGATGACGGGTATTCATTTGCGCAGCTTTGCGATATGGCTGAGGAAGAGAAAGATTTCCCGACACGCGTGGACGTGAACGACGTATCCTTCCTCGCACCGGACAACATGCAGGAAGCTGTCCGCGAGTACGCGCGGAAGACGGATCAGCCGGTGCCGGAGACGACGGGCCAGATGGCGGCCGTCATCTATCAGTCGCTCGCCCTTTCCTACGCGAAGACAGTGGAGGAGATCGAGGAGCTGACCGGCAGGCACTATGACGCGATCAACATTGTCGGCGGCGGCTCCAAGGCAGGCTACCTCAACCAGCTTACGGCAAAGGCGACAGGACGCAGGGTCATCGCCGGTCCGGGGGAAGGCACGGCGATCGGCAACCTGATGGCGCAGATGATCACAGACGGCGTCTTTACTGACCTGAAGGATGCGAGAGCGTGCGTGACGGTATCATTTGATATCACCGAAGAAGTCGCGAAATAAACGAAAAAGACGCTGATCAAGCGAAAGATGACAAAGACAGAAGACGCAGATATAAGATAAAAATTCGGAACAGCCGCAAAGGCCGCGGCACAAAAAGCAGACTTCCGGATGAGGCCAGGGCTTCTTCGGTGAGAGTATAAATTATCAAAGCGAAACAGAGAGGAGAAAACGATGAAGGTTTTAGATGCTGAATTTGTACAGGGATTTATCAGATTATGCAGCGACGGCTGGGAGCAGGGCTGGCACGAGAGGAACGGCGGCAACCTTTCCTACAGAATCAAGGATGAAGAAGTCGAGTCCGTAAAGGAGAACTTTGAGCCGAAGGAATGGCAGGCAATCGGGACAGACGTTCCGGCGCTCGCGAACGAGTATTTCCTGGTCACCGGTTCCGGCAAATTCTTCCGCAACGTTCCGCTCGATCCGGAAGCCAATATCGCCATCATCGAGCTCGACGCAGCCGGCAGGAATTTCCGCATCGTATGGGGCCTTAACAAGGGCGGCCGTCCGACATCCGAGCTTCCGAGCCACCTTATGAACCTTGAAGTCAAGAAGAAGATCGACCCGTCCTACAGAGTCGTCTATCATTGCCACTGCACGAACATCATCGCTCTGACATTTGTCCTTCCGCTGACAGACGAAGCGTTCACGCGCGAGCTGTGGGAGATGGCAACAGAGTGTCCGGTCGTCTTCCCGCAGGGCGTCGGCGTTGTTCCGTGGATGGTCCCGGGCGGACGTGAGATCGCTGTCGCGACATCCAGGCTCATGGAAGAGTATGACCTTGCGATCTGGGCGCATCACGGCATGTTCGCAGCCGGCCCGGACTTCGACATCACTTTCGGCCTCATGCATACAGCCGAGAAGTCAGCTGAGATCCTGGTCAAGGTCCTCTCCATGACAGACAAGAAGCGCCAGACCATTATGCCGGATGAGTTCAGACATCTGGCCAAGGACTTCAACGTGAATCTGCCGGAGAAGTTCCTGTATGAGAAATAAAGAATCAGAGTGATTCCGCGACGCCTGTTTCGAAGCGAACCACGCAGCGCGGAGAATGTGGAGCGTGTTAGCTGAAAACAAGGGGTTGACAGGAACAAAACGAGAGACTATCATGTAGACCATTAAGACGAAGACGTCTTGGAGGCTTTCTCCAAGGCGTCTTTTTTTATGGCCGGGTCACGACAGAGAGCGCCTTATACCAAAAGGAGAGGAGAACGGCAAATGGATCGGAACAGAAAGCTTATTCTTGAGGATGGAAGTGAATACTATGGGTACGGCTTCGGAGCGGGCGGCACGAAGGTCTGTGAGATCGTCTTCAACACGTCGATGGCCGGCTACCAGGAGATTGTCTCGGATCCGTCCTATACGGATCAGGCGGTGGTGATGTCGTACCCGCTGATTGGTAATTACGGTATCACAGATGAGGATTTTGAGAGCAGGATCGTTTCGCCCTCAGCCCTCATCGTCCGGGACGTCAACGACAACCCTTCCAACTTTCGATGGGCAAAGACACTGCCGGAATTCCTCGAGGAGGCGGATGTGCCCGGCATCTCCGGCGTAGACACGAGGAAGCTCGTGAGAAGGATCCGGGACAAGGGGACGATGCGGTGCGTCATCACAGATGCGGACCGTCCGGCTGCGTGGGGCCTTATGAAGATTGCCGGGACGGATGTTCCGCATGACGCGGTAAGAAGATGCAGCTGCGCTAAGAAATGGTACAGCCGGACATCGAACCCCCGCTATCATGTGGTCGCGATCGACTGCGGGATGAAAACAAACATCGTCAGGATGCTGAACGGACACCGGTGCAATGTCACGATCGTACCGTTTGATACGGGGAGCGAGGAGATTCTGCATTTGCACCCGGACGGCGTGCTGATCTCGAACGGACCGGGCGATCCGACCGATGTCCCGGAGGTGATCGAGACGCTGCGGGCTCTTCGCGGCAGGACGCCGATGTTCGGGATCTGTCTGGGTCACCAGCTTCTGGCCCTTTCCTACGGGGCGAAAACGTATAAACTGAAATTCGGCCACCGGGGCGGAAATCATCCCGTCCGGGATATTCGCACCGGCAGGATCGAGATCACGAGCCAGAACCACAGCTATGCGGTGGATGAAAACTCTCTGTCCGGGACCGGACTTTCGGTGTCCCACAGAAATGTGCTGGATAACACGGTCGAGGGACTCACCGCAGCGGCCGACCGGGTCTTCTCCGTGCAGTATCATCCGGAGAGCGCGCCGGGGCCGCAGGACAGCCGATATCTGTTCGCGCGGTTCGCGGAACTGATGAATCAATAATCAAGTCTCGCTCGCGAGACCTGGCGCGGGATTTAGGTCAGCGGCAGCTGACATCAATCCAAATTAAGTCCCAGCGCAATCATTTCGATTTCGCTCTGCACTAAAAAAAGCGGGAAGCTCCCGCCGCAAAAAGGAGATCAGAATATGCCCAAGAGAACAGACATAAAGAAGGTCCTGGTCATCGGCTCCGGCCCGATCGTCATCGGCCAGGCGGCTGAATTCGACTATGCCGGGACCCAGGCATGCCTGGCCCTGAAGGAAGAAGGCTACGAAGTCGTCCTGGCCAATTCCAATCCGGCTACGATCATGACGGATT
>JAZRKZ010000332.1:0-5974 GCA_045646565.1 Lachnospiraceae bacterium | reverse complement strand
TAAGCTATAATTTCGATTTCGGTCTGCATCAATTGGTCTCATCATTTTTTATCCTTCCATCCGACATTCCAGAAAATATGACCTGCAGAAAATTCCTGCAGGTCATAAATCCAGTAAAGCTCTATTTCGTCTTTCCCGTACCTTTTCGGTCCGGAACATTTTCGTAATTACTGATGAATAACAATCTCCATATCTTCGGGAAGCACATAGCTCAGGATCATGGAGACAACGAACACAACGGCGACGACGTTTCCGGAGAATACATCCTGAATGATCTGCGGGAACGCTTTCCAGATTTCCACTTCTGTCGCCGATGTAAATCCGACGCCAACGGCCAGAGACAAAGCTACGATTGTAATGTTGCGCTGTGTGAAGCCACAATCCGCGATCATCTGCATACCGGAAAGAAGGATCTGTCCGAACATCATGATCGTGCATCCGCCGAGGACTGCCTGCGGCAGGGATGCGAAGAAGTTTCCGACCGGAGGAATCAGACCGGCAAGGATCATCGCTACCGCGCCTGTCATGATGGCAAAACGGTTAACTACTTTCGTCATCGCGATCAGACCGACATTCTGCGAGAATGAAGTTACAGGCGGGCAGCCGAACAGCGAAGAAAACGCGGAAGCGTATCCGTCGACGGCGAGCGAACCCGCAACCTCTCTGTCAGTGATTCTTCGGTTAAGACCGCCCGACACGAGCGCGGAAGTGTCGCCGATCGTCTCAGCTGCGGAGACCAGGAAAATAACACATACAGACAGGATGGCTCCCAGATGGAACTCCGGCTTGAACATCAGAAAATGCGGCAGGGATATGATTCCGCCTGAGAAAATAGCTCCGAGGTCGACCTTTCCGAGAATGATGGACAGAATATATCCAAAAATCAGTCCGGCCAAAACGGACAGCTGTTTCAGGTATCCTTTGGCGATTGCTGACCACGCAATACAGACTACCAAAGTAAATGTTCCGATCAGAAGATTTGTCGGGGAACCGAAATCTTCAGCGTACCCGCCGCCGAACGAGCGCGCGCCGACAGTAAAGAGCGACAATCCGATGCCGGTTACAACTGCGGCAGAAACAATCGGTTTGATAAACTTGACCAGTCGCTGCGCAAAGAGACCGATTGTTCCCTCCATGATACCGCCGATCAGGACTGCGCCGATCATTGCCGGATAGCCGTAATTGGCTACCACTGAACAAAGAATCGTAACAAACGTAAAGCTTACGCCCATAACGACCGGAAGACGCGATCCGATCCTCCAGATCGGATAAAGCTGGACGAGCGTGGCAATACCGGCGACGAACATTGCATTCTGCAGCAGCATGCCGATCTGCTGCTGTGAAAGTGCCGGCTGTGCGGCTCCCGCAATAATCGTGATCGGGGCCAGATTGGAAACAAACATTGCCAGCACGTGCTGCAATCCAAACGGGATCGCTTTACCAAGAGGGACTCTTCCGTCAAGTTTGTAAATGTTGTGTACGCTGGAACTCATTAAATCTCACCTCCCTGAATACAGTGGTCCTTGTTACGACCTCATTTGTTATTATATCATATTCATTTCCAACAGGGATATTTTTTCGACTGTCTACAAGACATCCCCTCTGGATGCATATTAATTTAGAATCCCAGAATGTCGTTCACAAGGATGACATGAATCCTGCCCGCATGTCTGGAAAAGCGCGTGATCAGGAACTGGCAGCAGATCGTATCCGGTGACTTGCAGTTCATGCAGGAACCGGTCTTCGCGCAGGGCGTTGAGAGACCAAATCTCTGCGCATTCGTCGGTGCAGCCACATTCCTTGCGCGCTTCATGGCGCCGTCAATGTCCTTACATACCTTGTTCATGCCGACGATGAATACGACCTTGCGAGGCCCCTGTGCGATGGCGGATACGCGGTTCGAATTTCCGTCGATGTTTACGAGCACGCCGTCTTCTGTCATTGCATTTGTACTGGACAGGAAGACGTCCGCGTCATAAGCGAGCAGCATTGCGGCGCGCTTGTCCGCATACTGATCACGGTCGATGAAATTGTAGTTTCCCTCTTCAAGAGCCTTTACCAGACCGATCTCATGCGCGCTCATGGCTCCGCCCATCGTGACAGAACTTCCCTCCGGGATCAGCTGCAGGGCTATCTCCCGGGCCTCTTTACTTGTTGCCGCGTAATATCCCGTCATGTTCCTGGATTCCAGGCCTTTTATTACTTTTTCAGCCAAAAGAGCGTTGCGTTTTGTGATGTTTTCGTTCATGATCAAATCCTCCTCATTTTCATATGATTTGATTACTATGAAAAAAGTATAAGTGGCGGCAGTAAAAAAAGCAAGCGGGGCATCGTATGTCATACTCTGCCCCTTCGATTCCCAACGTCTTTGTTTTTCCTCATATTGAACATTCAAAGATTCCAGGCAGCCACATGTCCATATTCTGCAAATGGATGCCAGACTTCCACGCGTTCAAAAATTCACTGTGAAATCGCAGATCGTTATTCTCGCTTTCTGACTCAGCCCCCGACCTCCAGCCTGCGATACCTTCTCCGTCCGAGAAATAAAGCTGCTATGATGATGACAGTATATACGGCCGGTGCCGCCTGGTAATTCAGGAAAAATCTGCCCGCCACATGCAGCAGCCGGTAATTCACAAATCCGGTATTCATCAGGATCGCATTCGGCCTGAGCGACCAGAACGTCTGCAGGAGTCTCATCCGGTCCGGAACCGACGCAAAGAGATCGATAATCAGATACCCCAGAAGTCCGCAGGTCACAGCCAATGCATTTTGTGTAATTACGGACAGCAGCATTGTCACAGAGGCATACATAATTGCTGCCAGCAGAAAGATTCCAGCGCAGACCGCCAGCATTTGACCGATGGTACATGGCAGCATGGACAGCGGCTTTATGAGCTGCAGCATTTCGCCTGTTCCCTCCATACCGTAAATGACACAATAGGGAATGAACAGGGCCAGGATGACATTGAGTGCCACCGCCAGGATCCAGGTGAGCCCGGCAGCGTACTTGACGAGGTACAGTTCCTTCTTTCCGTAACGGCTGCAGAGCAGGATCTGATTCATGTTGTCCGACGTTTCCCTTGCGTACACGCCGGACAGGCCGACTGCGGACAAAAGCAGAATGAAGAAACCAAGGGTCTGAAAGGATTTGAGCAGGTTCGACGGGCCGCTGTGATAGTGATAGACAAATGGCTTCGTCACCCTCGCCTCGAGCGTCTCCCAATACGCTTTTTCCTCTTCTGTCAGATTCTGCTTTTCTATATGCTGATTGAGTCTCTGTCTGCGCAGTTCATAAAATCCCATGCCCCGGAAGCGTGAGAAATCGAATTCGTCTCCTGTTACCGGCATCATCATGTTCATGACCGGCACATATTTTTCGTTGCCTTCCGTAATCTTCAGTACTGCCATTCCGTTCACATACTGCAGGGCGGGTTCGATTTCCTCAAAGATCTGTCCGTCGATTACCCGGCCGTTCAGCTCCTTAGCGGCTTTCTTCGACACCGGTATATCTTCAGAAGCTGAAGATATGACAAGGAAGACAAGCATGATGACAGAGCCTGCCATCGCAATGATGTTTACCCTCGCACAGAACAGCTTTTTCAACTCGAACATATACAACGTCTTTAACATAGTTCTCTCCCACTTCCGCCTATCATAGAAATATAGAATGTCTCCAGATCTTCTTTTCCGGTCCATTCGCCCTGCCACAGCAGCTGCCCGTCTTTCATGATCATCAGCCTGTCCGCAATGTGCTCCAGATCCGATACAATGTGCGTGGACAGCAACACGATCCTGTCCTGTCCGATATCCGCGATTAGCTCCCGAAAGCGGATCCGCTCCTGCGGATCGAGCCCCGCGGTCGGCTCGTCCATGATGAGGACTTTCTGATTATTTAAAAGCGCCTGCGCGATCCCAAGTCTCTGCCTCATTCCGCCGGAATACGTCCTCACCTTTTTACGAGCTGCATCCTTAAGCCCGACCAGTTCAATCAGTTCCTCCGTTTTCTGCAGGGCATCGCGTCGCCTCAGCCCTTTGACGGCAGCCATATAGAGAAGGAAATCTTTTCCGGAAAATTCCGGATAATAGCCGAACTCCTGCGGCAGATACCCCAGAACGTCGCGGTACTCCTCTGTTCCCACATCCATGCCGTCACAGGTCACGGTCCCGCTGGTCGGCTGCAGAATACCGCAAAGAAGGCGCATCAGCGTTGTTTTGCCGGCTCCATTTGCTCCGAGGAGCCCGGTCACTCCATGGGCCAGAACAAATGACATCCGATCGACCGCGATCTTATTCTTGTACTGTTTCGTGATCCTGTCCGCTTTCAGTTCCATACCACATCCTCCTTCTCACAAATCCATCTCCGCATGCCGGCAGCAAGGCTCAGGGCGAGCAGGACAAACGCCGCTGCCCACAAAAATATCAGCCTTTCTTCATAGAGCAGACTGCAAATGAACGGTGCCGCCGCAAAAAACACTGATGACAAAAGGCAAATGGCCATGCTTCCCATGACTGTGTCCGGCCTCTGTTCCCTCTCATAGTAAGACCCTGCCAGCGCAGCTGTAAGATACGGCACCATCATGTATAAGAATACCCGTATCAGGGAATAGGAAAACATGGGCCTCACCACCCATATGACGACGAGGAGCCCGACTGTATCCACAGCTCCCAAAAAGAACATCCTTGCAAATACCACACTGCGCAGGGAAAACCTGGCGGCATGCTCCAGTTCAGCCATTTTCCAGCGAAAAGACCTCCTGGTCTCCGCAAGGAGAACGGCTGTAAGGAGCGGGGTCAAAGCAAACGGATAGTTACCCGGATGACTATATGTAAGCCCAACAATAATAAGGAGTATGAGCGCGGACAGCACCCATACCCATTTTTGAATATAAAGCGACTGCCTCAGCATGAATTCTCCATGGCTCATGACGACAGGGCACCTGACTGTCATTCTATGTTTCCCCATACTCTGGAAAAACGCCTCTTTTCTATCCGGTCCCGGAGTCCGGCAGACTTCTTTCAGCTCCGCGATCAGTCTGTCATTATTCATACCGCCCCTCCTTCTCCATCTCATTCCTTACTTTTTTCAGGATATGTTTCAGCTTCCTGTACACGGCGAATCTTGATATGTGATAAAGGCAGCTGATCACAGGCACGGGAACATCGTTGACATACCTAAGGAACAGCATTTCCCGCTCTTCCGGCGATAGCGTCTGCAGTGCGTCGATAAGACTCATTTGCTGAATCAATAACAACTCAGGACCCTGAGCGACCGGCTGGTCCGTTTTTTCATCCAGGCTGTATGCAAACACTCTGTCCCTGTAATACTGGCTGCACAGATTGCGGGCGATCGTATATAGATACTGCAGCTGCCGATTCTCGTCCCGATAGGTCCTGCTGTCAAAGAATCGAAGGAAGGTTTCCTGCGTAAGATCTTCTGCCATATGCCGGTCATGAAGATGAAAATACAGATATTTGTAGATCCGGTCATATTGATCTTCCAGATTCACAAAAAGCCCTCCTTTCCCATTGTTTCAAAATGTATAACGGAAATATGCCATGTTTGTGCGGATCATATCTGTTTTATTTTCATTAGTTTCATTACATGCATCTGCGAGCGGCGTGTATGCGGCAAGACAGATCGTCTGATATACGGGCAGGGGGAAATATGCTCTTCTTTTTCATATTTCCCCCCCATTCATCCATTGTCCTGCATTCTCAAAATGCTACTATTCTCAATTGATAATACTGATCATAATCACAATTAAAGGAATTACTTATGGACTCAATTACTAAGAAACGCATCGTGATGTGTGTAACAGGCGTTGTCTTATCCGGCGTCGCCGTCAGTTTTTTCAAATCCGCTGTTTTCGGCGTCGACCCCTTTCAGGCGCTTATGAGCGGTCTGGACGCCCTGATCCCGATCAAATACGGCACGCTGTACGTTCTTGTTAACGCTGTTCTGCTTCTTTTC
>JAZRKZ010000331.1:0-4412 GCA_045646565.1 Lachnospiraceae bacterium | reverse complement strand
GCTTGTATGGGACGCGCCGGGGCATGCGGCCTCGTGGCCGTTCGAGCTGACGTTCACCTTGATGGACAAAGCCAGGTGGCTGGACGAAATCCTGCGAAAGGAAGGCTTTCGGAGCCCGGTCATCATCGGCCAATCTATGGGCGGATACGTCGGGCAGGCCTATGCGCAGCAGTTTCCCGAGAAACTGACCGGATTTATTTCCGTTGATTCCGCGCCATTGCAGCGGCAATACGTAACGGCGGCGGAAATCTGGCTGCTGAAGCGGATGGAACCGGTCTACCGTCATTATCCGTGGAAATCCCTGCTGAAATCCGGCACGACCGGTGTTGCCACCTCCGACTACGGGAGGAAGTTGATGCGTGAAATCATGATGGTGTACGATGGGAATCAGGAACGGTATGCGGCTTTGTCCGGGCACGGGTTCCGTATATTGGCCGAGGCGATGGAAGCTGATCTGCCATACGAAATACCCTGCCCTGCCATGCTGATCTGCGGAGAAAAAGATCATGCCGGTTCGACTGTTCGATACAACAAGGCGTGGCATGAGAAAACCGGCATCCCGCTCGAATGGATCAAGGATGCCGGACATAATTCCAATACGGACAAGCCAGAAATCGTCAACGCTCTGATTCAAAGCTTTGTCAAGACAATCCCGGAGGATTAGATGGAATTTCATGAAAAACTGCAGAAGCTGCGTTCAGACGAAGGCCTGACACAGGAGGAACTGGCGGAGAAACTCTTTGTTTCCCGAACGGCGGTTTCCAAGTGGGAGTCCGGCAGAGGCTACCCCAGCATTGATTCGCTAAAAGCGATCGCAAAGCATTTTCACGTCACGATCGATGAACTGATTGGCACGGAAGAGATCGTCGCGCTGGCTGAGCAGGATAAGCATGCATCGGTGAAGAAGTACACTACTCTCCTGTGCGGTGTTCTGGACTGTCTAACCGTTCTGCTGCTGTTCCTGCCTGTCTTTGGAAACCGCGGAGTGGGGACGGACGCTTCGGTCTCTCTGTTTGCTTTGACAGAGATCAGCCGCTGGCTGCAGATTGTATTCATCGTGATACTTGGGCTCACTGTGCTCAACGGAGTTTTCACGGTCGTATTCAGCAGCCATGAAAAGCCTGTCTGGACCCGGCATCGAATCGTGACCGGAATGGTGATGTCGATTCTCGGCACCATTCTGTTTATTCTGGCAAGGCAGCCCTATGCCGGCTTTTTCTGCCTTTGTATCCTTCTCGTCAAAGGAATTTTGCTGCTGAAAAGCAAATGACACGGATCGTATCGGCCATGTGAAAGAGCGTTTCTTGATGTGTTATCCTCAGAATCATAGACTGAGCTTGCTAACAGACAAATGATTTCTGAGAGGATGATGCTTATGAAACAAAAAAGAAAGCTTCTTATCGCTGGTATCAGCGGGCTGCTATTTACAGTGCTGATCGTTCTGATCCAATTCGTCGATGTGCAGGCGGTCGGCCCGGAGGGAGCGCGGATCGGGCTGTCGCATTTAAACCGGTTCGTTTTAGAAACGCTCGGTGTCCACATGCTTTGGTATGAGATCACAGATTGGTTCGGGATCGCGGCGGTCGTTACAGCGTTCCTGTTTGCGGTTACGGGGCTGATGCAGTGGATGAAGAGAAGAAACATTTGGAAGGTCGACAAAGAGATTCTTGCCCTTGGCGGACTGTACCTCATCGTGATCGGGCTCTATGTTCTGTTTGAACTTGCAGTTGTGAACTACAGGCCGATTCTTATGCCCGGAAATACCCATCCGGAGGCATCCTTCCCGTCCTCGCATACCATGTTGGTTTGCGTGATTATGGGCAGTAGCATCCCTCTTCTCGGCAAGTATGTGAAGAGCTACGTCCTATGCACGGTGCTGCGAATCATTTGCGCCGCGATCATCGCCGTCACGGTGATCGGAAGACTGATTTCCGGGGTCCATTGGTTTACGGATATTCTCGGCGGGATCTTGATCAGTGTCACGCTGCTGAGTCTGTACGTAGAAATATTAGAAGGATAGAAAAACGCAATGAACAATAATAATTATATAATCCGTATGGAAGAGAAAAACGATTACAGTGCTGTTGAAAACCTTGTCAGAGAATCCTTCTGGAATGTCTACCGTCCGGGATGCAGTGAGCACTATGTGATCCATGTGCTTCGCGACGATCCGGCGTTTGTGAAGGAGCTGGATTTCGTGATGGAGCAGAATGTCCATGTGATCGGGCAGAACATGTTCGTGAAGTCCGTGATCGAAGCAGACGACGGCCGGGTTATCCCGGTTCTGACCATGGGGCCAATCTGCATCGCACCGGAGCTCAAACGCCGGGGTTACGGTAAAAAGCTGCTGGACTACTCTCTGGAGAAAGCGGCAGCTATGGGCTTCGGCGCTGTCCTGTTTGAGGGCAACATCGGCTTCTACGGCAAGAGCGGGTTTGACTATGCCCGAAACTTCGGCATCCGTTATCACGACCTGCCGGAAGGCGCGGATGAGTCCTTCTTCCTTTGCAAGGAACTGACCCCCGGCTACCTCGATGGTATCACCGGCGTCTATCAGACCCCTCAGGGCTACTATGTCGACGACGTAGATGTAGAAGCCTTCGACAAAGCTTTCCCGCCCAAGGAAAAGCTGAAGTTGCCGGGGCAGCTTTTCTGAACGTCGCCCGGACAAAACTGCGCAAAGAATAACAGGACAAGGACCTATCCCCGGATTATACTGATTCCATCAAGGAGAGGAGGCGTCGGCAATGGAGTGGCTTTCCGCAATTCGGGCGGCAATCGATTATATGGAAAAGCATCTCACGGATGACATCAGTGCGCAAGATGTGGGCGAGCAGGTGTTTCTTTCCCCGTTCTTTTTGCAAAGAGGGTTTTCACTGATGACGGGTTACGGGATCGGAGAATACATCCGAAACCGCAGACTGTATCTGGCGGCACTGGACCTGCAGAGAATGGATGAAAAAGTGATCGACATTGCCCTTCGCTACGGTTATGAGACGCCGGAGAGCTTCACAAAAGCCTTTTCCCGATTCCATGGTGCGACACCCTCACAGGTGCGCGATGGGGCAACTGTCAACGTCTTTCTCCCCTTGACAATCAAACTATCTATTCAAGGAGGTCATCAAATGGAGTATAAAGTTACGCCTATGTTTCCTTTTAAGGTCATCGGGTTTCAGAAGGTGTTCGATAATGAAACCGCATATGCTGAGATCCCGAAATTCTGGGATGAGATCTGCGAGAAGTATGCATTTAATGTGTATGCCGGGAACGCGCCGGCAAACCCATACGAGCAGGCACTCATGGACAACTGTATCGGCGAGTACGGCGTCTGCATCGACGATATCGGAGGTGGAAAATTCCGGTATCTCGTTGCTGGAAAGTACACGGGCGGAGACGTGCCGGAGGGCATGGCCGTCTACGAATTCCCCAGGAGCGACTGGGCAGTTTTCGACTGCATCGGCCCGATCCCGGAGGCACTTCAGACCGTCAATACTCGCATTTTCAGCGAATGGCTGCCCGGCAATCCGGACTATGAGCTCTGCGGAAACGCCAGCGTGGAATGGTATGACTGCATAAACGGCGAAAAAACTAATCCGGATTACCACAGCGCAATCTGGATCCCAGTAAAAAAGAAATAATCTGAACGGCGCCATGGACTTCAATCCGTGGCGCCGTTTTGTATCAATTATCATATAATTCAGACTTGGAACAAGATAGCAGGGACAATATGCTTTTTACGGTCATGTGACCACTCGCGTTAGAAAAATCATCTTAAATCATCTGAAATTGCTTCAGTGCCTCTTCAATTGCCTTCACCTTTTCCTCCGGACATCCCGGCTGTCGCGAATCATGTGATTTCGGCTTATTATAGTTCTCACGTTCAATGATCCCATGCTTCCGCTTTACCTGAGCAATGTTCAGATGAGTCACATGGAATCCGTACTTATCCTGTACCCACTCCTGGATCTCTTCATATGTAGCTTTACTCTCGGCGGCGGTCAGATCCAACTCATCCATATCGACCTGAACGCTGATATGATGCTTGGCTTCAGAAAGTTTGGACAAAAGACATACAGTCTCAACATGTACCGAATTCGGGAAAAGATCATATGGCCTTACCTTCTCAACTCTGTAGCCATTGGCTGTCATATATTTTAAATCGCGCGCAAGCGTCGCCGGGTCGCAGCTGACATAGATCATTTTCTCAGGTCCCAGCTTCACTATCGTCTCAAGCGTCTTCTCATCAGAGCCTTTGCGCGGCGGATCTATAATAACGATATTCTCATCATCGGCATACTCTTTATAAAGCTTCGGAAAGATCTCCTGGACATCCCCCGCGAAATACTGAGCATTCGTAATATTATTCCTGCGGGCATTCTCTTTCGCATCCTCCACGGCTCTTTCGACTGCCT
>JAZRKZ010000330.1:0-17650 GCA_045646565.1 Lachnospiraceae bacterium | reverse complement strand
CCATCATCACAACAGCCAACAGAAGACTTCATAAGGCTTACAACAAGGTCAAGGACAACAACTTCGCGCTCAGCGGACTTCTCGGCGTTGACCTTCACAACAAGGTTGCAGGTATCGTCGGCACAGGCAAGATCGGCCAGTGCGCAGCAAGAATCTGCAAGGGCTTCGGCATGACCGTTATCGCATGGGATGCTTTCCCGAATCAGGGTCTGGTAGACGAAGGCCTCCTTACCTATGTCAGCAAGGAAGAGCTCTTCCAGAAAGCTGACCTTATTTCCCTGCATGCTCCGCTGATCATGGGCGAAGGCGGAACATATCACCTGATCGACGCTAAGGCGATCGCCATGATGAAAGACACCGCTATGCTTGTTAACACAGCACGCGGCGGCCTGATCGACACAGAAGCTCTTATCGCTGCTCTGAAGCAGGGCAAGTTCCACGCTGTCGCTCTCGACGTTTACGAGGGTGAGGATGAGAATGTTTACACAGATCATTCCGATGATTATCTGAAGAACTCCATCACCGGAAGACTGCTGATGTTCCCGAACCTTGTTCTGACATCTCATCAGGCATTCTTCACACGTGAAGCGCTTCAGGCAATCGCTTCGGTCACTCTTGAGAACGCTCGCAACTTCAACGAAGGCAACCCGCTTGGCTTCGCAGAGTGCAAGGCTTGATCAACAGTACAAAAAACAAAACAGACCCGTCGCCGGGTCCTGTGCTATTGTCATTTCGGGACTGCCGCATATGCGGCAGTCCTTTTGCGTGGCAAGATCACGCAGAGCGAAAAGATCATGCAGAGCGAGCAATCCTGCTGATCAATGTGTGCCGGCACGCTGCGAGCAGGCTTTGACGCCTGACCGGCGCCACGCCTCACTTGTAAATAGTTTGTTTTTGTGATAGTCTATGTTCGTTATGACTATTTAAGAACGCCTCGGCGTTCTTACCGGGATGTGCGCGGCGCCAGGGCGCTTTCTGAGCGCACCTCTTCGATCCGGGAGGCAACTATGAAGATTGAGAGAATAAATATCTGGAATGCTCATGAATATTTCTACCCGTCAGCTTATGGGTTCATACCGAATCTACACACTTATCTGCATGAAGACGATGTGCGCCGGGCCTCAGTGCTCGTCATTCCGGGAGGCGGATACGAATTCGTATCATGCCGGGAATCTGAGATCGTCGCAAAGGAATTCGTAAGCCGCGGCTACAACGCGTTTGTCCTGACATATACCGTGAACCTGATGGATCTTAACCCGCTCAAGATGCAGGCGCTCTCTGACGCCGCGAGGGCGCTGCGGATCATTCGTGCCAACGCCGATGAATATCACATCTATCCCGACCAGATCGCAGTGCTCGGATTCTCCGCCGGCGGACATCTGGCAGCCTCACTGTGCAATCACTATGCAGATGTCCCGGAAACGCAGCATGGCCTTGAGGGAATTTCCGCAAGACCGGATGCAGCGATCCTCGCTTACCCGGTCATCACGACCGGCGGGTATGCACACCATGGGACGATCAAAGCCCTGATCGGCATAACCTGCGAGGAGGCGGAAGGTCCGATTTTAGGCGAGGCGCTTCCCGGCTGTATGTCGCGCGCCGACGAGCTTGCCTACATGTCCCTTGAAAAGCAGGTGAGCCCTGACACGCCGCCGACTTTCCTGTTTACGACGGCGGAGGATACGACTGTTCCGCCCGAGAACAGTTTTATGTATCTGACAGCGCTTCGTGCAAATGGCGTCACGTCCGCCTTCCACTACTTCTCCCGCGGCCGCCACGGGCTGTCGCTTGCAAATGACGTCTGGGCAAATCTGCGCACCAACGACAGCTACACCTACGAGCAGGTCTTCGCCATCACAAAAGCCGCGCTTGACGGGCGTATTCCGGTCCCGGAAGCGGTCAAGAAGGAGCTTCTCGAAAACAGTCACTTCGGAAGCGGCGTTATGGACAGAAATGACGTTCCGGTCAGGGAAGTAGCCGAATGGCCGGAGATGGCTGACCGGTTCCTTGGTTCAATGGGTTTTGTTTCTCATTAAGCAGGAGATTATCAAATGAATGTAAAAGAACGGATCAGTCTGCTCAGGAGACGCATGACTGAAGAGAAAATAGACTTTGTGCTGATCGGTTCTTCTGACTACCACGCTTCGGAATATGTCGGAGACTATTTCAAGGTGAGTGAGTTTTTCTCGGGATGCACGAGCGATAACGTAGTCCTTCTCATCGGCATGGAGGAGGCCAGGTTGTGGACAGACGGCAGATATTTCATTTCTGCTGAGAATGAACTTCGCGGAAGTGGGATCTGCCTCATGAAGATGGGCGAGCCGGATGTCCCGAAAGTGACCGATTATCTTAAATCCCGGCTTGCTCCGGATATGGTGCTGGCTTTTGACGGCAGATGCATCGACGCCTATATGGCCGGCCTCTATGAGAAGGCCGTCAGGAAGGCAGGCGCATCGTGCCGGATCGATTTCGAACCCGCGGAAGGTATCTGGCAAGGCAGACCTTCTCTGCCCTGTCATCCGGTATTTATGATGCCGGAGGAACTTCTGGGGGAGACCTATGAAAAGAAGATCGGAAGAGTGCGCGAGGCGATGGCGAAAAAGCGTGCGTCCTATCTCATGCTCTCAAGGCTCGACGATATCGCCTGGCTCCTGGGAGCGAGAGGGCGCGACATTTACTGCAATCCGGTCATGCTGAGCTATGCCTATATCGGCATGCAGACGTTCGACCTCTTCATTCAGGAGGAAGAAGTCACCGACGCGTTCAGGGATTTTGTCAATTCTTCGGGTATTGCGCTTCATCCCTACGGAGATATTCTGGATTTCCTTGTTAGAACGGAGCCGAATGGCCCGGTCATGTACGAAGAGCGGGCGACGAGCGCCTGCATCGCAAGGATCCTCGCCGGGCGCGGTCCGGTCATTCGGGCTGTCAACCCGACAGAGCTCATGAAAGCCGTCAAGAATCCTGTTGAGATGGAAATGTCACGGGAGTTTTATCTGAAAGATTCCGTTCAGCTGTGTCGCTTCCTCTGCTGGTTCGATCGTCAGGTAGAAACGCTGGGCAGCGGGGAGTTCGAGCTTACGGAGATCACGGCGGCAGAAAAACTGGACAGCCTGCGGGCTGAGGTACCGGGCTTTATAGAGCTGTCATTTCCGACGATCTCTGCCTATGGGGCAAATGCCGCCATGGCCCACTACGCAGCTACTCCTGAAGACTACGCGAAGATTGAGAGAAAAGGGTTCTATCTGATCGACTCCGGCGGTCAGTATATGGGCGCGACGACCGATGTCACGAGGACAGTCGTGTGCGGTCCCCTGACGGAGGAGGAGAAACGTGACTTTACCCTTGTTACGATGGGCAATCTGAATCTTCTGAACGCCAGATTTCTCCACGGATCGAGCGGCGTGCTGCTTGACGCCTTCGCCAGAGCACCGCTCTGGGAGCACGGTCTTGACTTCAACCACGGCACCGGCCACGGCGTCGGCTATATCCTGAACGTCCATGAGGGACCGCAGAGTATCCGCTGGAGGTTCATGCCGGGTCAGAAGGAAGCGGTCTTCGAACAGGGGATGATCGTCTCCGACGAGCCGGGCATGTATGTTGAAGGAAGCCACGGCGTCCGCCTTGAGACGATCCTGCTCACCGTGAACGATGAAAAGAACGAGTATGGGCAGTTCATGCGGTTTACGCCGCTGACATTTGCACCAATCGACACGCGCGCAATCGAACCTTCCTACATGCAGCCGCGTGATATTGACAGACTGAATACTTACAACCGACTTGTATACGAAAAAGTATCCCCGTATCTTTCCGGGGATGAGCTTGCGTGGCTGGAAAACGCCACCAGGCCGCTGGGAGAGTGAACCATTGAAAAAAAAGAGCATGCTATATACGATACTGCTGATCCTGCAGGCGGCGGCCGGCGCCGCTGCCATAGTCTTCCTGGTCCTCCATCAGGAGCTGTTCTTTGGAGAATCGACGGAGACAGATCAGTACGCTGTGAAAATTGAACCGATGCGGCCGTGGTTCTTTACTGCGCTCGCGGTCGTCATCGTCCTGACGACGCTGATCGGCGTCGTTCACCTGCTCGCTCTGCGGAAAGAAGCGGAAAAGAACGGCGGGGTAACGGGCAGGGCTCCGTCAGCGCTCGAAGCCGTTATCTCCATCGTAATGATCGGCGCCAACGCCGTCCTCAGCTTCTTTATCATTGAGCTCATCAATAATCCGTGGATCATGCTGCTGAAGGACATCTATATTTATCTCGGCGTCGGTATCACTCTGGCCATGTATCTTATGCTGGTCTTCCTGTTCAATTCGGTGACGGTCGGCATGATCATCGGCAACGTTTTCTTCCTTGTCTGGGGCATAGCCAACTGTTTTGTTCTGGAATTCCGCTCGATCCCGCTGCAGTGGGTCGATTTCTCGTCCTTTCGGACGGCGATGAATGTGGCTTCCGGATACGTGTACCAGCTGTCCTGGCAGATGGTGACGGGTATATGCGGCGTGGCCTGCGCAGTGATGCTGTATCTGCATCTTGCAAATTTCCACATCGGCCAAAAACTACCCGGCAAGATCATCTCCAGGATCCTGTTCGTCCTGGTCACGGCAGCCTTCTACATTATGATTTTCAAGACTGACCTGCTTGCGAACACAGGGATCTGGCTCAGAGACTGGCACCCGCAGTATACTTATAAGCTGTTCGGTATGGAGTCGGGCTTTCTGGCATTTGCCAAAGCATCCTTCCCTGAGCCGCCGGAAAACTACTCGGATGACCGGGTGGAGGAAATCATCGAAAAGAGCCGCAAAACAGACGGCGACTATGAGGTGAAGGATCTTGTCGTGCCGGACAATATTATATGCATCGTGAACGAGACATACGCCGACATGACGATCTATCCGGGCCTGCGTATGAACCGCAATCCCTGCGATTACTTCGACTCGATCACGGAGAACGCGCAGTCGGGTCCTCTCATGGTGTCTGTCCTCGGAGGTTTCACGGCCAACACGGAGTATGAGTTCCTGACCGGCAACTCGACCATGATGCAGCCGTCCAATGTCGTCTTTAATTCGTTCATCAAGTCGGACCAGTACTCGCTCGCGAGAACGCTGTCCGCCCAGGGCTACCGTACAGTCGCGATCCATCCGTATTATCGGAACGGCTGGAACCGCCAGTTCGTCTACCCGCGGATGGGCTTCGACGAGTTCATATCGCTCGATGATTTTGTGAACCCGCAGACCATGCGGGGACTTGTAACGGACCTGTGCGACTATCAGAAGATCACGGATCTCATCGAGCAGAAGAAGAAGGGCGAGAAGCTGTTCCTCTACAACGTCACGATCCAGAACCACAGCCAGTACAAGACGATCGGCTTCCCGTCGACGGTCGAGGTCTACGGCTTTGACGGCGCGTACAAATCCCAGGCGGAACAGTATGAGACGCTGATCTCCATCTCGAACGATGCGCTGAAATATCTCATTGATTACTTCAAGGAGAGCGACGAGAAGACGCTGATCCTCTTTTTCGGCGACCATCAGCCGTCGGTCAGCGACGACTATATGTCCTATCTGCTCGGGAAGGATCAGGAGACGGCGACCTTTGAAGAACAGCAGATGCAGTATCAGACGAAGTATCTCATCTGGGCAAATTACGACATTCCGGAGAAAAAGGGCGAGATGCTCTCGACCAATTATCTCGGCAGCTACCTCCTGTCCCTGACCGGTCTGGACATGCCGGATTATAACCAGTATCTGCTCAAGATGAGAAATACGATTCCGGCGCTCAATGCATTCGGCTATTTCGGGACGGACGGCGTCCAGCACCAGTATGACACGGACGACGTCTCGCAGGTCCAGCAGGATAAGATCGACGAGTACAAGTGCCTTATCTACAACGAGCTGACAAAGGACAAAGACCGCGATGAAACCTTTTACTCGCTGGAAGCGGTCTCTTGACAGAATCGGTTTTACGTCATATACTTCACTTTAGCGAATAAACGCGTTAAAACGTAACGATTTAAAATCAGAAAGAAGGAACTGAAACATGCCCATTACAATGCTGCTTGAGCAGAACTGCAAGCTCTATCCGGAGGATATCGCTCTGGTCGAGCTGAATCCCGCGATCACAGACGACAGAAGAATGACATGGAGAGAGTATGATCTGGTTGAATCTGCTCCGACAGGACCGTATCGCAGAGAGATTACCTGGAGAGTGTTCAATGAGAAGGCGAATAGATTTGCAAATCTCCTTCTCGAACGGGGAATCAAAAAAGGCGACAAGGTCGGAATTCTTCTTATGAACTGCCTTGAGTGGCTTCCGATCTATTTCGGAACGCTGAAGACCGGCGCGCTGGCCGTTCCGCTCAATTTCAGATATACGGCGGAGGAGATCGAGTACTGCGTGAATCTCGCGGAGTGCGACGTTCTCGTCTTCGGTCAGGAGTTCATCGGCCGCGTCGAGAGCATCGCTGACCGGATCTCCAAGAACAGACTGCTTTTCTTCTACGGCGACGCGCATGTGCCGTTCGCGGAGGATTATACGAGACTGACGTCCAACTGCTCGAGCCGTGACCCCAGGATCCTCATTACAGACGAGGACGATGCGGCGATCTATTTCTCATCAGGAACAACAGGATTCCCGAAAGCGATCCTTCACAATCATGAATCCCTGATGCATTCGGCCAAAGTGGAGCAGAAGCACCATGGTCAGACAAAGAACGATGTTTTCCTGTGCATCCCGCCTCTTTATCACACCGGCGCAAAGATGCACTGGTTCGGGAGCCTGATGAGCGGCGGCAAGGCTGTCCTGCTGAAGGGCACCAAGCCGGAAGACGTCCTGGCCGCTGTCTCCAACGAGCGCTGCTCGATCGTCTGGCTGCTCGTGCCGTGGGCGCAGGATATCCTCGACGCCCTGGATTCCGGAAGACTGAAGCTTGAGAATTTTAATCTTAAAAAATGGAGACTCATGCATATCGGCGCACAGCCTGTCCCGCCCAGCATGATCAAGCACTGGAAGGAGTACTTCCCGAATCACCTCTACGATACGAACTACGGCCTCTCAGAGTCGATCGGACCCGGCTGCGTCCATCTCGGCGTGGAGAACATCCACAAGGTCGGCGCGATCGGCGTTCCGGGCTACGGCTGGCAGTGCAAGATCGTCGATGAAGCGCACAATGAGATCACAGAGGCCGAGAAGGTCGGCGAACTTGCCGTATTCGGCCCCGGCGTCATGACATGCTACTACAACGACCCGATTGCGACGGCGGAAGTGTTGGATGCAAATGGCTGGCTCTACACCGGCGACATGGCCAAGCGCGACAAGGACGGCTTCATCTTCCTGGTCGACCGCAAGAAGGATGTCATTATCTCCGGCGGTGAGAATATCTATCCGGTACAGATCGAAGATTTCCTGCATACCTTCGAGCCGGTCAAGGACGTCGCGGTCATCGGACTTGCGGACAAGCGTCTCGGCGAGAAGACGGCGGCCATCATCGAGATCAAGGAAGGCTATACCTGCACCAAGGACGACGTCGAAGAGTTCTGCCTGAAGCTTCCGCGGTATAAGAGACCGCGCGAGATCATATTTGCACACGTTCCGAGAAACGCGACCGGCAAGATCGAAAAGCCGCGTCTTCGCGAGGAGTACGGTGCCGCCAACTTAGTTGCGGCGGAGAATCAGATTGAATCATGAAAAATACGTCACTTTTTAAAAAGGGAGTGATAGACGGCGTTCCGATCTTTCTCGGATACCTTGCAGTGTCCTTTGCATTCGGAATTCAGGCGGCAGATATCAATCTGTCGCCTTTTCAGGCTGGTCTGCTTTCCCTGATGAATGTTACGTCCGCAGGCCAGTTCGCAGGACTCACCGTCATCGCGTCTGCCGGATCTTATATTGAACTAGCGGTCCTGCAGCTGATCGTCAACCTGCGCTACCTGCTCATGTCGGCGGCTCTCACGCAGAAGCTGCCGCCGGAGACGCCGACGGCCCACCGGATGGGGATCGCCTACGGCGTGACGGACGAGATCTTCGGACTCAGCGTTCTTGCGGAGGGACCGCTTCGCCCGGCCTACTCATACGGTCTGATCGCTGTTTCTGTGTCCGGCTGGGTCCTCGGGACAGTGCTTGGAGCATCGGCCGGCGCCGTGCTTCCGCATCGGCTCATCAGCGCGCTCGGCGTCGCGCTCTACGGCATGTTCATCGCCATTATTATACCGCCCGCCAGAGACGAGCGTCCGGTCAGGATCACAGTCATTATGGCCATGGTCATGTCCACGCTGTTCGCGGTCGCTCCTGTTGTAAAGAATCTGTCCGGCGGCATGAAGATCATTATTGTCACGGTCGCAGTCGCGTCGTCGGCAGCCTTGCTCATGCCGATCGACGCCGACGAGAACGGAAGGGAGGAGTCATGAGAGCAAATGTCTATCTCTACATCCTCGTGATGGCGCTCGTCACATACCTCATCCGGGTCATTCCGCTCGTTCTCATTCGCACGGAGCTGAAGAATCCGTTCATCCGCTCGTTCCTTTACTATGTGCCGTATGCGACGCTCGCGGCGATGACGTTCCCGGCGATTCTTGGCGCGACGGATATGTTGTTTTCGGCTGTGGTCGGATTTGCAACAGCGCTCGTTCTGGCCTTCATGAAGAAGAGTCTCATTATTGTCGCGATCGGCGCCTCGGCAGCCGTGTTCGTGGTCGAACTGGTAGCCGGACTGATATAACCGCAGGTTTTTTGCGGATGTGATCAATCGAAAAATTGAACAGAAATCTTGTTTATATACCGCAGTGAGGGCGTTCCCGCTGCGGTATTAATTATATGGAAAAATGTATCAAATATAAGGATAATTGTGCAAAAATCATGGACGCTGTTCTTCTTCACTGATATAGTTATGGGCGGTTATTCCGAAAGATCATTGAGGGAGGTCAGGGATTTGCAGAAGATTTTAGTTGTTGGCGGCAGGAATCTCAGTATGGATCGTATAGTGGAGGTCCTCAAAGAGCAGGAGGATGATGCGACAGTTACCCATGTAAAGAATTTTGACGACGCGAGGGCAGTCGCGAGGACTGCGGGCGCGGATATTCTGGTCGCGGATGTGCGGTATTCGTTTCCGGCGTCCGAGTTCGACGTCGAGGCGGAGCGATTTTCGCCGACGAAGGGACACGCGAGGGAGGATCTTGACTTCATCAAGAGGTATATCCGGAATCACTATAACGAGAAGATCAATCTGAAGAAGATTGCGGATCTGGCCTGTCTGTCCACCACATATTTCTGTTATCTTTTTAAGCAGGTGGAGGGTATGACGGTCCACGAGTATGTGGAGAAGCTGCGCATGGAGAGGGCGGCTTACATGCTGATCACGGAGGACCGGATCATCCGGGACATCGCGGAGGAGGTCGGTTATCCGCAGAGCACATACTTTACAAAGCTTTTCGTGAGACATTTCGGCATGAAGCCGGTCGAGTACCGGCTGGCTCACAGACCTGCTTCGTCTAAGGGTAAGCGGCACGAAAGGATGAAAGTAGCTGATGGCAGGTGACGTGCCTTTGATACGCGCTGTTGATCTCAGTGCGGAAGAGAAAAAGTATTATGGGATCAGGAATATAGAGGGTGAAACGGTCCGGCGAGAGGTGATCATCGCGCAGGAGTATGTGGTCACACACTGCGAGGAGGAGCTGACATGGGAGATCCTGTCCGAGATCGTAGGTATCTCCCCGGGGTATCTGAGGAAGCTGTACCGCAAGTGGTGCCATTACCGGCTCCGCGACTTTCAGAATATCTGCAGAATGCAGAAAGCGGCGGCCTATCTCACTGGGACGACAGGTTCGGTCCAGGAAATCTGCCATCTTGTCGGGATGAGGAACGCCTCCTATTTTACCGTGCTCTTTCGGCAGGTGCATGGGGTGACGCCGACAGAATACAGGCAGATGTATGGATAGGAGTGGCGGAGGCGATGCGGGCCGGCGCGGCTGCATTTGCGCAGGCAGATATACGGATAAGTGACAGCGTACTGTTTTTGTGCTACAATGAGCGTACAAATCTTTAAGAGGATTGTGTATGAAAAGATTTTTAGCGGTAGTCGTGTCAGCTGTCTTTGTGCTGGTCCTGGGGCTTGTGTCCGGCTATCTTGTCGTGACCTTGCTGGTTCCTTATGTGATGTCGGCCGGCAGCAGGACGGAGAGCGAAGCTCCTGCACATCGTGTATATCAGCGGACGGATGGTACCGAGAGGGAACTTACACCTTCCAGTCACTGGGTCTTCAGGCATTATATTATGACGATTCCGACGCCGGATCCGACGCCGACGCCGATTCCCGCCCAGATCGCTGCCAGAGAAGATTTTTCTCCGGAGGCGGGTGCGGTCGTTGACTCTTCGGGCTATTTGAATCTGCCCGACAATACGACGGTGGAAGATGTGTCGCTGCGCAAGCTGAAAACAAAGTATTTCAGCGTTCTTATGCCCGGCGCATGGGTGGACAATGTCGTCATCGAGTGCAAGTACATCAATGAAATCACGGAATCCGGCAGGGAAGATGAAAAACCGGTCTACGACACAATTCTCCTGCGGTTCTTTGAGAAGAACAGCTATGAGATGTATAAGAGCAAAGTCGATCGGTCGACTTACAGCAGCGGACTTTTGACAGAACTTCGTTACAGCAGTACCACAAACGACAACGCGTGGCTCAAGACGTCGAACTACCAGAATTATTGGGCGGCGGTCAGACTCGGAGTCAGGACATACGACGTCTTTATCTACGAGCCGAACAGCCAGGTGGATCTGATCGCGGAGAAGTACAAAGAAAGATATCTCTACTTGATGGGGATCAATTACGAAGGCTGCTTCATTAATACGTTCAAAGTCAATGGGGACGGCGAAGTGACCTTAGCGGACGATTATATCCGGAAGGGTTTCGTCGATTCATGGGATCCGGATGCCGAGGGCATACCCGACGGCAGCGTGATACCCGGGGACATTGGATAAGAGGTGATTTTATGAGTACTTATGTCATGTCTGATTTCCACGGACGTCATGATTTCTTTATCCGAATGCTGAAGAAAATTGATTTTAAAGACAGCGATACGCTGTACATTCTCGGGGATGTCGCCGACAGAGGTCCGGACGGGATCAAAACATTCTTGTATATCATGGATAAGCCGAACATTATCTATCTGTGCGGCAACCATGATATGTTCCTCACGGACGCATATAAGAGATCGCTCCTTGTCAACGACACGCAGAGCTTTTATTCAAGTCGCGAGTGGCTGATCTGGTACTACAACGGAGGGCTTTCGACCTGGACGGAGTTTGTCAAGCTCGACCGCACGGAGCGCCGGAAGATCGTCAACTATATTGCGAGCTCCTACATCGTTATCCCGAACCTTAAGGTCGGAGACCGCAACTTCTATCTGTGCCATGCGACACATCTTGACAGATATGTCGACAAGCCCATCAGGTTCAATGAGCTGAGCGCCAAGGAGCGTGAGCATGTTGTCTGGGACAGAGTGTATCCGAGGTGGTACTCGAAAGAGTTTGCCGACAGGGATTACAGTGAGCTGTATATCCAGTATCCGAAGAACACGAAAATGATCTTCGGCCATACGCCGACCGGCCTCTTTAAGGATCCCGCCCCGGACGGACGCTGCAGGATCTGGCACGGCGGACACGGCCACCTCATTGATATCGACTGCGGCTGCGCGGTCAGGGATGTGAAGTATGCGATGCTCGGCTGCCTGAGGCTGGATGACATGAAAGAGTATTATGTGCATGTCTGAGACGCCTGGCGGGGAAATATGTGCTGCCAGTAAAAAGGATGTGAAGAAACGAATTGACGTTTTTTCACATCCTTTTTTAAATCGGGCTATGGTCCGCGCGATGCATGCCGGCATGCAATGCGGGACTATTATACGGGAGCGGAGATAGCGATGTATTTGAAGCCTTTGGGTTCATACTTGTCGACCATCTCATCAAGATAGTCGGCGATCGTCTGATAGAAGTCGCTGATGACATAGAGATGATCGATCACGCCCTGTACCTGCACGCTGCGCGGACGTCCGTAGTAGCGTTCTTCATATTCATCTTCCGGCACCAGCAGGTCAACGGCGTAGCCTGCTCTTAAGTAATTGAGACGCTTATTTCTGATGTCGCCCGCATCAAGGATCTCGATCAGGTCACGGATCTCATCGATCATGTCCCTGACGTCTTCCATGGGCATGAGATTCAGCTCATTCCTCCAGAGAAACTCTCCGGGGAAGAAGCGCTCAATGATCGGGAAGAACAGTTCATGAGTACAGATATTATCGCAGGAGAGCTCATCCTCCAGAATGAGGTCCGCGTCGCCGTTCCAGATAGCATCGCTCATCGGGTCGAACCAGAAGCGGAGACGCTTGCTGTGTCCTCGTTTTACCCGGATACGATATTCGCCAGTTGCCATGTCAGCACCATCCTTTTCTTGTTTGACACTATATTATCAACTAAGGGCTTCGTTTACAAGTGGCTTTTTACATTGGCTGACTTCATTGCGGGCTGCTGCCCTTTATGGCGGCAGTCACAGATCTTGCTCAGTTTCTGATTGACATTTCGGCCGGTTCATGGTTAAGTTAGAAATCACAACGCCAACGTACGGGATCCAGGAGTTTTGATAGAACAAACAAAGCCCCATATTTGAGCAATCCCCGCAAGGCGCCAACACTCCTGACAGAACACGAGTATGATGAACAAGCAGGAAATCTAAAAAGAGGTAGTTTTTTGAAAAAAGAAGAAAATAACATGATCGACCAGGCACTTGATACCACAGACGAAGCACAGACCCTGACAGAAAACGCAGCTGCGAACGCAAGCCCGGCTGCAACCGCAGGTTCAGCTGCGAACGCAGACGCATCACCGGAAGTCGGCCCCGCTATGAACAGCTTCGAGCAAATGGGCCTCAGCAGGGACCTCCTGCGGGCCATCGAAGACATGGGCTTCGATTCGGCGACGCCGATCCAGGAGAAAGCCATCCCGATCGAGCTGCTTGGCCGCGACATGATCGGGCAGGCCCAGACCGGAACAGGCAAGACCGCAGCCTTCGGTCTTCCCCTGCTCATGACGGTCAACCCGAAGGTGAAAAAACTGCAGGCGGTCATCCTGTGCCCGACGCGAGAGCTGGCGATCCAGGTCTCGGATGAGCTGCATAAGTACGCGAAGTATATGCACGGCGTTAGGATCATCCCGGTCTATGGCGGCCAGGACATTTCAAAGCAGATCCGCGGCCTTCGCGAGGGCACGCAGGTCATCGTCGGAACGCCGGGCCGCGTGATGGATCATATGCGACGCGGGACGGTCAAGTTCGAGAATGTGAAATTCTGTGTTCTCGACGAGGCGGATGAAATGCTTGACATGGGCTTCATCGACGATATGAAGACGATTCTCTCGGAGCTGCCGACGGAGCGCCAGACGGTGATGTTCTCCGCGACCATGCCCAAAGAAATCATTGAGCTGACCGAGCAGTTCCTGACCGATCCGGAGATTGTCCGCATCGCAAGACGCGAGCTGACAGTGCCCGAGATCAAACAGTATTATTACGATGTCCGGCCGAACAAGAAGACAGAAGTCCTCTGCCGTCTGATCGACCTCTACGATCCCAAGCTCTCTGTTGTCTTCTGCAACACAAAGCGCAAGGTCGACGAACTGGTCGATGAGCTGAAAGGCCGCGGCTACTATGCCGAAGGCCTCCACGGCGACCTCTCCCAGGCCCAGCGCGACCGGGTCATGGGAAGCTTCCGCAAGAAGCTGACCGAGATCCTTGTGGCCACGGACGTCGTCGCAAGAGGCATCGACGTCGACGACGTGGACGCTGTCTTTAACTATGACATCCCGCAGGACGACGAATACTATGTCCACCGTATCGGCAGGACCGGCCGCGCGGGCAAGGAGGGCAAGGCATTCTCGCTTGTCGTTGGCCGCGAGGTCTACAAGATGCGCGATATTCAGCGCTACTGCAAGACCAAGATCATCCCGCAGGCAATCCCGTCCCTCGGCGACATCTCCGAGATCAAGGGCGAGAAGATCCTCGACCAGGCCGTTGCCGTGATCGACAATGAGGGCAAGAACCTTGAGCGGATCATGGAGCTCCTCGACAAGCGGATCTTCGAGGATGAAGTTTCTTCGATGGAAATTGCCGCCGCGCTCCTCTATATGCAGATGGGCGACTCCGTCGGCATTGATGATCTCGCCGATTTCCGTGTGCCGAAGTCTCTTGATGAGCTTGGGAGCCGCTTTGCAAATGAAGGCCGCGGCAAAGTCGCCTTTGACAAAAAAGGCAGAAAGCTGGACGGCAGGAAGCTTCGCGTAAAGCGCAGAGAAAAGCAGGATCACAGCGACGATGACATGGTCCGCCTTTTCATCAATATCGGCAAGAACCAGCACGTCAAGCCGGGCGATATTCTCGGCGCGATCGCCGGCGAGTCCGGCATCTCCGGACGACTGGTGGGATCGATCGATATATGCGACAGTTATTCATTTGTCGACGTCGACCGCCGGAACGCGGATAAGGTCATGCGGGCCATGAAAAACGCGAAAGTCCGCGGACTCACAGTGCATATGGAAAAAGCTAACGGAGTAAAGTGATAAAGTTCCTGATTTACACATATACCTTGCGGTGCTATACTCTTTTCATGCGTTTGTAAAAACGGGCGGCATGGACGCTATACTCGGATCGGAGATCTGTCCCAGGGTCCGGCCGCTTTAAGGAGGATAAGGAAATGCGTGAATTTAAGAAATCATCAAAGCTTGACAATGTCCTTTATGATGTAAGAGGACCGGTCGTCGAAGAAGCGGACCGAATGATCGCGCAGGGCATCGAAGTCCTGAAGCTCAATATCGGCAATCCGGCTCCCTTTGGCTTCCGCGCGCCTGAAGAAGTTATTCTCGATATGGCGAGCAATCTTCGCGACAGCGAGGGTTATTCCGACTCCAAGGGTATCTGGCCGGCCAGAAAGGCGATCATGCAGTATGCGCAGACCAGAGATATCCCGGGCGTCGCCATGAGCGATATCTATACCGGAAACGGCGTATCGGAGCTGATCAATCTCTGCCTGTCTGCTTTGCTTGAAAACGGAGACGAGATTCTCATCCCGGCTCCCGATTACCCCTTATGGACAGCCTGCTCGACACTGGCGGGCGGCAAAGTCGTCCATTACCTGTGCGATGAGGAGAGCGACTGGAATCCGGATCTTGCCGACATCGAAAAGAAGGTGACGGACAAGACGAAAGCCATCGTCGTCATCAACCCCAACAACCCGACAGGCGCCGTCTATCCGAAGGAGATCCTGGAAGGCATTATCAAGATCGCAAGAGAGCATCAGCTGATCATTTTCGCGGATGAGATCTATGACAGGCTTCTCATGGACGGCTACCAGCATACTTCCATCGCGTCGCTGTGCCCGGACCTTTTCTGCATCACCTTCTCCGGCCTGTCCAAGTCCCACATGATCGCTGGCTTCCGTATCGGCTGGATGATCCTCTCCGGAAACAAGGAGATCGCGAAGGACTACATCGAAGGCATCAAGATGCTCTCCTCGATGCGTCTGTGCTCCAACGTACCGGCCCAGTCCATCGTACAGACTGCGCTCGGCGGCACCCAGTCCGTCAAGGGTTATGTCAACGAGACCGGCCGCGTCACAAGGCAGCGCGATTTCATCTATGAAAGACTGAACTCGATTCCGGGCATCAGCGTCAAGAAGCCGAAGGCGGCGTTCTACTGCTTCCCGAAGATCGATGTTGCGCGGTTCAATATTCACGACGATATGCAGTTCGCATACGACCTGCTCCGCAAGGAGAAAGTCCTGCTCGTACAGGGCACGGGCTTTAACTGGCCGGAACCGGATCACTTCCGTGTAGTTTATCTGCCGAGAAGGTCTGTCCTTCGGGAGGCCTGCGACAAGCTCGAGTCCTTCCTTGAGACCTATCATCAGGAGTGAACCGTTCTTATCAGGGTCAGAAAACCGCAGATGTGCTTTTACGCTTTAAAACTTTTACTTGACAGAGTAAAAACGGTGTAATATTATTGTTTGCGGAATAAAGATATCAATTCAGTGTGCTGTCCAATGGCGGACAGAAGCAGACTGGTAGTTCAGTTTGTCTATCTGCCGGGGACAGCCATTTTTTATGATATCGGGCGTTCATCATTTGCAGACCATTAATGATACATACGTTGATCTGCATAAATAAATACATTCTAATCAGAGGAGGATGAGAAAATGTCATATGTTGATGAGGTTATCGCAAGTGTAAAGGTCAAAAATGCGGCGGAGCCGGAATTCATTCAGGCTGTTGAGGAAGTTCTTGAGTCTATCCGCGTCGTCATTGAGGCAGATGAGGACAACTACAGAAAGCTTGCGTTCCTTGAGAGAATCACAGAGCCGGAGCGTATCATCATGTTCCGCGTACCGTGGTTAGATGACAATGGCAATGTCCAGGTCAACCGTGGCTTCCGTGTACAGTACAACAGCGCGATCGGTCCGTACAAGGGCGGTCTTCGTCTGCATCCGTCAGTATACCTCGGCATCATCAAGTTCCTTGGTTTCGAGCAGGTATTCAAGAACAGCCTGACAGGCCTTCCGATCGGCGGCGGCAAGGGCGGTTCCGACTTCGACCCGAAGGGCAAGTCCGACAATGAAATCATGAAATTCTGCCAGAGCTTCATGACAGAGCTCTACAGACACATCGGCGCTGACGTTGACGTACCGGCTGGCGACATCGGCACAGGCGCTCGTGAGATCGGCTATCTGTATGGCCAGTATAAGAGAATCACAGGCCTCTATGAGGGCGTCCTCACAGGCAAGGGCCTTACATACGGCGGCTCTCTCGCAAGAACAGAGGCTACAGGCTACGGCCTTCTGTATCTGACGAAAGAACTTCTTAAGATCAACGGCATCGACATCGCGGGCAAGACAGCCGCTGTCACAGGCGCCGGCAACGTTGCGATCTACGCGATCCAGAAAGCTCAGCAGCTCGGCGTCAAGGTCCTGACCTGCTCCGATTCCTCAGGCTGGATCTACGATCCGGAAGGCATCGACGTAGAGCTCCTCAAGGAGATCAAGGAAGTCAGACGCGCACGCCTTACAGAGTACGCTGCGGCTCGTCCGAACGCAGAGTATCATGAAGGCAAGGGCGTATGGGCAATCAAGACTGACCTGTATCTGCCGTGCGCGACACAGAACGAGCTTCCGCTTGAAGGCGCTAAGGCCCTTGTTGCAAATGGCACGATCGCCGTATGCGAAGGCGCCAACATGCCGACAACTCTCGAAGCAACCAAGTATCTGCAGGACAACGGCGTGATCTTCGCTCCGGGCAAGGCTGCAAATGCAGGCGGCGTCGCCACATCCGCACTCGAAATGAGCCAGAACTCCGAGAGACTGCACTGGACATTCGAGGAAGTCGACTCCATGCTTGAGAGAATCATGAAAGACATCGTTCACAACATCGACAGCGCCGCTAAGAAGTACGGCATGGACGGCAACTATGTTGCACGCGCCAATATCGCCGGCCTCCTGAAGGTTGCTGAGGCTATGAAGGCTCAGGGCGTTGTATAATCTGGCAAGTAGTACAGAAGTGCCTTTATTTGCATAATCTGACTAAGCAGTATAAAAGTGCTCAGGGCAGGGGATAACTGAAACC
>JAZRKZ010000329.1:0-2579 GCA_045646565.1 Lachnospiraceae bacterium | reverse complement strand
GATCATTGCGACAAGTATGAACAGGATCGCGTACACATAGCCTGAAAGCTGGTTCAGGTACGCGTTGAGGTCTGCCTGGCTGACACCCATCGGAGTAAAAATCGGGGACAGCAGTGATGACAGAAAATTAAGCATCTTTTTCCTCCTTATAATTATTTGACACTACCTAATTATTTATTTGCCGCGTGCGCTGCTTCGTATGCCGCATAATCGAACTTTTCAGGGCCGGTCAGGGGATCTGCGGAGTAAGTCTTTACCCTGTCATCGTCGATCCTGCCGGACCAGTTCAGGCCAAATGCGAAATCATAAGTATTACCGTTTGTATCCACATAGCAATCCATATCCCTGGGTACATCGCTGAGCTGCTTCTCGACCGCTTCCATGTCCCTGGGCTGCTGGAATACAAGGAGACCTTCGGGCTCAAGCCGGCCAAGGATGATCTCAGCCACCGCCTCATTCTTCTGGATGTTCGTGTTCTGCTGCGAGTTGTAGCTGACGAAGACCACATCCGCCAGAGGCTCCACTTCACTCCAGACCATGCCTCGGCGCATATTCATGGAAACGATCACGGGGATATCTCCCGCTGCATCCGCCGCGTATTTCAGTGCCTCCAGAGAGCCGTAGTTCACATCGGCATGTGCTGTGTTTCCCTTGTAGGAGCGGTTCTCACGTGTTCCGTCCTGCTGAAGGACACCGGATACAGAAGGATCGATCGCAGTGTCTGCGGTATATGTCTCGTACTGCAGGGACGGAGGATAATATGCCTCCTCTTCCGGCACTTCGTATGTACTGCGGATTCCCGCCCAGCGCGCGTTGTAGGACACGCTGTACGCGGCATTCATTCCTACCAGCACATAATCACACTTCGCTATTTCTTCCTTTGAAGCCCTTGTGATGTCGTCTTTGGTATATGTCTTATTGCCGTCGGCATCAGGCTCGCCTGTAGGCTCTCCGAGCGTATCGGTGATCACGTCAAAATACTGACCGAGAATATCCAGGTCCATGCCCGGATTCCATGAAGAAGCACCTTCTACGACACCCGCTGTCCAGGTGACGGAGAATCCGTCCGTATAGATATATGGTACATAGACCGCAGGCTTTTCCTTGCCGATGCCGCCTTCTTTGATTGTTCCATCGTTCTTGAGCATGACGACGGAAGGTTTCTGCGTCTCTACTCCGTAAGCTTTGGATTTTTCGCCGAATGCCATAGTCGCTGCATAGGCGCTGTCACAGTAGGGCAGATCGAACATGTTCATATCCATCATTGTTCGGATATAGTGATATGCCGCATTGGAAATGACTTCCTTCGCTTTCTCCTCGCCAAGATCCTTAACAAGAACATCCCAGGCTGCTTTCACATCGTCCATATTGCCGTAACCGCCGAGCAGCATTCCGCCGCGCTCCCAGCAAAGGGCGATCCTCTCGGGAACTGTCAGCTCTTCCGTTCCCCAAATACCTGTCGACCAGGTGCCTGCCGTCGTAGGGCCAAAATGGCCGAATACGCCCCAGTCGCTGATCGTAAGTCCGTCATAGCCGAACTCCTCGAGCATGCCATACTGGTAAGGATTATAAGCGCCGGCCAGGTCTGTTTCAGTAAACGGATCTCCTTCTCCGTCGACGTTGACAGCATACTCCGTCATGATACCGGAAGAACCTGTCTTGCCGGGCAGGCTGAAGACGCCGTCAAAGTAAGTGATCAGATGTGCGCCGAAGTTGTCTCCCGGGAAAATTGAATATCTTCCGGAATAAGCATGGTCGTTGCGTCCGCCTTCAATAGCTCCTGCGCCTGCAAAGTGTTTGGTAAAGCAGTACACGGATTCATCGCCCCAGCCGAGGTCCTCGCCGTTCTCATCATACGTGGACTGCATCGCATTGACATATGCCGTGGTAATATCGAGCGTCAGCTTGGGATCTTCGCCGAACGTGCCATAAGCGCGCTCCATTACGGGGGAAGCAATATCTACCTGCGGTCCAAGGAACGCAGTGACGCCGGACGCGCGGTACTCTTTTGCTGTCTCCACGCCAATCTCCGCTGCCAGCTCCGGATCCATGGTGGCTGCAAGAGCAACACCTTCGACAACACCGGATACGTTGATAGGGTCAATGGAGATCATAGCAGGGATGCCGTAGTAGCAGCTCTCCGCGACCGACTGGATCGCGTTCGCCCACTTGGAATGATCGCCTCCGCCCAGAGGAAGGTTCCTCGTTACGCCGCCGCGTCCGCCGCTGCGCAGGTAAGTGGCGGACCCGTCTTCTTCCGTCAGGGGTTCTGTGGTGAAATCGCCCCAGCCGCCGTGAGCCAGAATAGAGGCCATCTCTACACCCTGCATCTGTTCGACCAGATCTTTTGCGCGTGCTTCAGTGGATTCTCTCCAGTCCTCATACACATCCAGCTCGCCGTTCCGGTTCATATCCTTGAAAGCCAGACCGTCGGCTTCGATGATCTTTACTCCGGAGGTCTGTGCCAGGCCGAGGGTCTCTCCGCCCTTGTTCTCGATCTTTACCCAGTTGTCCGGTGTGACAGTTACGGTATACTCAGCATCTGCGCCGGGTTCAGGGATGTAATTTTCCACTGCCGC
>JAZRKZ010000328.1:0-2517 GCA_045646565.1 Lachnospiraceae bacterium | reverse complement strand
GGAAGCTTCGGATATCCCAAGGAAGAGGGCATGCGTATCGCCGTGGACGAGATCCATGCGTTCCTTCTGACGTCAGACATGCAGGTCTATCTTGTGGTCTTTGACGAAAAAGCGACCAGGATGGGGAAGAACCTCAACCCGGATCTGGAAGCCTATATCGACCATAATTATGTTCAGGAAAAAATCGAAGAAGAGTACGGGGATTCCTGGTATGCGGAGCATGTGGAACGGGAAGAACGCCGCAATTACATGCGGTCAGGCAGACGGGAAAAGGCGCAAAGGCCTTATCCTGCTTCTTATTCCGGAGCAGCGGGTGCGGCGCAGGGGGCAGCTCCAAAAGTCGAGGACCTTTCAATACCGAGTTTTCTGAGGCCCGCTTTCAATCAGGAAAAAGAGGAATCGGTCTCTTTGGATGAAGAAGATTTTGCGATCGAAGAGATGGAAAGGGGGTTGTCAGATCGGATTGAACATATGGCAGATTCCTTCCCTGAGTACCTTCTATACCTGATCGGGAAAAAGGGCATGGGGAACGCGGAAGTCTATAAGAGGGCGATCATTGATAAAAAGGTCTTCTCCAAGATCAAGAACAATCCGAACTACCATCCGCAGAAGCTCACAGCTTTGTGCCTGTGCATCGGCGCGAAACTGGATCTGGATGAATCGAGGGATCTTCTTGCCAGAGCGGGATATGCCCTCTCGCCGTGCGATAAGACAGATATCATCTTTTCGTATTTTATCGAGAATAAGATCTACGATATGATCGAGCTTGACATTCAGTTGGAAGAACATGGACTGCCGTGTATCATTACATGAAGCAGTATACTTAGGAGTTGCGCATGTCTTTTGTCTCATGGGGCTACTTTTTGTTCCTTGCCTGCACACTGATCTTATACTATATATTTCCCAACCGTTTCCGCTGGATCGCGCTGCTGGCAGCCAGCCTTGTTTTCTGTCTGCGCATTAGTGTCTACTCGACGGCCTGGCTCGCGGCGACGACCGTCCTTACCTATTTTGCCGCTTACGCCATCGCGCGCTGCACGGAGAACGGGCGCAGGAGAGAAGCAAAGGCGGTCCTTGTGAGTTCCCTTGTCCTTCTGTTCGGCTCGCTGCTCCTTCTGAAATATCTGCCGCTGGTCCCGCGCGGCGTATGGGAACGCTTTGAGGCGGAGTCTACGGCGGCTATCGCCAAATCAGTCGTGATGCCGGTGGGCATTTCTTTTTATCTCTTCCAGGTGACGGGATACCTGATCGATCTGTACAGCCAAAAGACTGCCTTTGTGCGCCATTTCGGCCATTACAGTCTGGCCGTTTCTTTTTTTGCCAAGTTTTCTCAGGGCCCGATCACGCCCGTGGCAAAGCTCGTTCCAAGGTTTACAGAGCCGGTGGAAATTGATCCTCTGAAGATGCGCAGGGGAGCAGTCCGCATCCTGTTCGGACTTATCAAAAAAGCGGTCATCGCGGACAGGCTGGCAGTCGTCGCGAACAGCGTCTTCGCAGATCCGTCGGGTGTGAACGCGGCGGGCGCCGCCATTGGCGCGGTCTTCTATACTTTACAGCTCTATGCGGATTTCGCGGGATATACGGACGTGGCGATCGGAAGCGCGCAGCTCTTCGGGATCGAGCTGCCCGAGAACTTCAGGCGGCCGTACCTCGCGCGCTCCATCGCTGAATTCTGGCGCAGATGGCACATCACATTATCCGACTGGCTCAAGAATTATGTGTACATCCCGCTGGGAGGCAGCAGGGTGAGCAGGGGACGCTGGGCGTTCAATATTTTGACAGTGTTCCTGATCAGCGGTGTGTGGCACGGCTCGGGCTTGACATTTATCGTATGGGGGCTCATGCACGGATGCTATCAGGTGGCAGGGAAAATGACCGCGGGCCCGAGAGCGGCGGTGGCGGAAAAACTCCCGCGCGGCGCGAAACGGCTGACGGACGCGCTGTCGGTGATCGTCACATTCGTCCTGGTAAGCATCGCGTGGATCTTCTTCCGGGCGGATTCGATGGGCACGGCCGTGGAAATGCTGGCGCGCCTCACCTGCGGGGACTGGACCTTCTCGCTGCAGCAGCTTGGAGTAGAGGCCAATGAATGGTGGCTGAGCTGCATACTCATTGTCCTCATGGCGATCGCGGACCTGGTCTCGGAACGCGGATCCATTTTGGACCGGATCGAGCGATGTGCCCTGCCGGTGCGATGGCTGATCTATCTGGCGCTCCTGTATCTGTTGATCTTCTTCGGCATTTACGGGGCGGTCAACGCGCAGTCATTCATCTATGTTTCGTTTTAGGGAGTAATGCGCCGCCCGGTCAGGGCGGCAGGGTAGTACCGGAGTGAAAAAAGAGAACAGACACACAATTTTACACAGCGTTCTGCGGCTGGCGCTCTTTGCCGCAGTGTTTACAGTCTCTTTCCTCGGATTTGAGAAACTGTTCCATTCTGATGCCAAGATCCACCCTGTATGGAGATACGCCGCGAGTGAAGGGCATGCGCCGATCGATATTTTGTTCGTGGGGAAT
>JAZRKZ010000327.1:0-15599 GCA_045646565.1 Lachnospiraceae bacterium | reverse complement strand
TGCCCGGAAGGGCCTTACGGACTTCCGTTTCCTTCGGATCCACTTCCACCTTGAACTTATTCCCTGTGAATACCAGCATGATACCCACGAGAAAAGCGACAACGGCAAGCAGAATAATTGTAATGATCAATAATGCTGTTCCACTCATATTCTGCCTCCTTAGCTAATTGTACTGAATCCGAAGAAGGCCATGCCCATCAATGTCGCGATAAAGAGGACAAGCGGCGCTCCCTTGATCGGAGCCGGAATATCGCACCCTTCGAGCTTCTCACGAATGCCTGCCATAAGGACGATCGCGAGGGTATAGCCCACGCCGGTGCCGAAACCGGAGATGACACTCTGGATGAAATTGTAGCCGTCGCTGACGTTATTCAGGGCAACGCCGAGCACCGCGCAGTTCGTTGTGATCAGCGGAAGGTAAATACCGAGCGCTGTGTAGAGGGCCGGCGATGTTTTTTTAAGGAACATCTCAACGACCTGGACCAGGGCTGCAATGACGATGATGAAAACGATCGTCTGCAGATAGTCGAGACCGAACGGCTTCAGGATGAACGTATAGAGAAGATTGGCTACCGCGGAAGCGATCGTGATAACGAAGATGACCGCGCCGCCAAGGCTTGCCGAAGTCTTGATCTTGTTGGAAACGCCGAGGAAAGAGCAGATTCCGAGGAACTGGCTGAGGACGACGTTGTTGACCAGGGCAGCCCCAATAATGATCATAAAGAGAGACGTATTTCCACTCATGCTTTCGCCTCCTTCTTATCGCAGTTTTCTGCCATTGCGCACGCTCCGCAGCTGCCTTCGCATCCGCCGTCCACGAGCTTATTTGCTCTTGTCTTGATCGACATGGCGTTCATGACCATGACGATAAGTCCCAGGACCAGGAAAGCGCCGGGCGCCTTGACGAGAAGAGAGATCGGCGGGTAGGCTGCCGGCATGATCTGGATGCCGCACAGCGTACCGTTTCCGAACAGCTCGCGGAAGAATGCGATGGCGACGATACCGACCGTAAAGCCCAGGCCCATGCCGATGCCGTCCATTGCGGACTCGATCGGTCCGTTCTTGGAAGCATAGGCTTCGGCACGTCCGAGGATGATACAGTTAACGACGATCAGCGGAATGTATACGCCGAGCGCGTCATTAATTTCAACAAAATATGCCTGCATGACCAGCTGGACGATCGTGACGAACGATGCCACGATGACGATGAAAGCCGGCAGACGGACCTCATCCGGAATAATATTGCGGACGAGAGAGATAACGATATTCGAAATGACCAGAACAGCGATCGTCGAAGCTCCCATGCCGATGGCGTTCGTGACAGACGTCGTGACAGCCAGGGCCGGGCACATACCGAGCATCATGATAAAGACGGGGTTTTCCTTGACGATGCCGTTGTAAATGCGTTCTGTATATTTATTCACGGCCTGCCTCCTTACCCTGCGATCAGATAATTGTTATAGAAGTCGATAGCTGCATTGACCGCGTTGACGACCGCGCCGCTTGTGACAGAAGCGCCGGAGACAGAGTCGATCTCGTTGTCCGCTGTGGAACCGCCGGCCTTGTTGAGGATAAAGCTGTCCACCTTGACATTTGCAAATTGAGACTTCCACTCGTCCGTATTAGCCAGCATGCCCATACCTGCCGTCTCTGTGATCTTCGTGAAGGAAATGCCGAGGACGGTTCCCTCGCTGTCGAAACCGACAGACAGAGCGACTTCTCCGTCATAGCCTTCCATTGATGAGCAGTTGATCGCATAACCGACCGTATTGCCGGACGCATCCTGTGCGCGGACTGCCTCGTTGATATAGGCTTTGCCGAAAGCGCCGTCCGCATAATAGCCGGCTTCTTTCATCTCAGCGATCTTAGCAGTGATCGCATCGTCATATGCGAATTCCTGTGCATCCGGAACGACCGCTTCGTATGCCTCAAGAGCTTTCTTCAGATTGTTCTCGGCGATCTGTTCAGCCGTCATCATATTAACGCATGCAAGGCCGCCGCCCGCAACAACTGTTATGATGGTAAGAATAATTGCCGACGGCGGGACCGCCAGGCCTTTCTTCTTCGGCGCGTTCAGCTCCTCGACGCTCGGGATCACGCTTGCGCCCTTCTTTCCGATACCGAACGGCTGCGGGACCGGCATAAGGTCGATGAGCGGAGATACAAGGTTGGCGATAATGATCGCGTAGGTGGAGCTGTCAGCCATACTGCCGAAGCATCGAAAGATCGCGGAAAGGAAACCGTAAAGGCATCCGAAGATCAGCTGGCCGGACCAGGTCATCGGTGATGTGACCGGATCAGTCGCCATAAAGAATGCTCCGAGCATGAAACCGCCGCCGCACAGATGGACCGCGAGATAGGTCGGGTCCGCCTTGCCGAACATGGCCAGGAAAATCACAAAGCTGACAATCGATGCCACCGGAATCTCCCAGCTGATCGTATCGGAGACAATAAGCCAGATGCCGCCGATGATAATGCACAGCACGCTGGTTCCGATATGACCCATCTCGGTCCCAAGGAACATACCGAGAATATTGACCGACTCCCCGCCTTTAAACACCGCGAGCGGCGTCGCTCCGGAAACAGCGTCATAACCGTAGTTCGTCATGACCTTTCCGAAGGAGATGAGCAGGAACGCACGGCCGGCAAGCGCCGGGTTCATGAAGTTCTGGCCGAGACCGCCGAAGAAGCATTTGCCGAAAAGAATCGCAAATACGCCGCCGAGGATCGGGCAGTAAAGCGGCACAGCCGGGGGCAGGCAGAGCGCCATGAGAAGACCCGTCAGTATGGCGGATCCGTCATACAGTGTATTCGGCCTGTGTGTGATACGGTCGAACACGTACTCTGTCAGCATACAGGAAAGAATACTCGCAATGATCACAAGCGCGGAGGAAATACCGAAATGCCATACGCCGACGAGCGTGACTGGAGCAAGTCCGATTATGACATTGCGCATAACGCCGCCGGTCGTGATCGATGAGCGAAGATGCGGTGAGGAAGATACATGCTTTAATGTACTATCTTTTCCGATTGTACTCATTTCTTACCCTCCTTTGCCGCCTTGGCTCTCTGATACATCATTGCTGCCGGCTTCATCTGCTTGAAGAGCTGCGTCAGCGGACGCTTCGCGGGACATGCATAGTTGCAGGTTCCGCACTGAATGCAGTCAAGACCATGGACTTTAATGAAGCGCTCATAATCCTTTCTCTCCGCCGCTTCCGCCATCATCTGCGGATAGAGACCGAGCGGACATACACGAATGCACTTGCCGCAGCGGATGCAGTTCGTAAGCTGAGCCTGTGCTTTCTCAACTTCATCCTCTACAAAGCATGTCAGCGCATTGTTCCTCTTTTCGAGCGGGATCTCCGTGCTGGGGATCGCAACGCCCATCATCGGACCGCCGAGAATGATCTTCTTTGTGCCCGGCTTAAGACCTTCATCATCATTCACGAATTCAGAAGCCAGCGTGCCGAACTTGACAATATAGTTGCCGGGATTCGCAGCGCCGTCGCCGGTGACGGTCAGACCGCGCTCGTAAAGCGGCGTATTGAGAGCTACTGCCTTGTAGATGGCCGCAAGCGTCGCGACGTTATCGACGATAACACCGAGACTTGCCGGCAGAGCTCCGGATTCCATATACTGGCCCGTGACAGCGTGAACAAGATTTCGCTCACCGCCCTGCGGATACTTGACCTTGAGTTCAAGGATCGTAAACCGCGGATCGCCGCCGACAGCTTTTCTCATGCTCTCGATCGCCTTGGGCTTATTCGTCTCGATCGCGATCACGGCTTTGGCAGTCGGGAATATACGAAGGACTATTTTAAGGCCCTCAACGATCTCTTCCGGGCGCTCCTGCATCAGGCGGTCATCGCAGGTTATACCGGGTTCGCACTCAGCGCCGTTGGCAACAATATACCGGATATCTTCCGGTTTCTGCGGCATGAGCTTAACATAAGTCGGGAAACCGGCTCCGCCAAGACCGACGATACCTGCTTCCTTGACTTTATCGATAATCTCACGTGGTGTTAATGTCTCGTAATCTGTCTTTTCTCCTACCCCGTCGAACGGCGTATACTCACCATCGTTGATAATAACGATTGACTCACCCATGACGCCGGCGTTATTCGGCCTGTGTTCGATGATTTTCACCTTGCCGGATACGGATGAGTGGATGTTTGCGGAGATGAATCCATCCGCTTTCGCGATCAGCTGTCCGACCTTGACCAGATCATTCCTCTTGACAACAGGAATGGCCGGTTTGCCGAGATGCTGGCTGAGCGGGAAGATCAGCTCTCCTTTGGGAAAGTGTTCCACCAGCGGCTTATCAGCTGTCAGCTCTTTGTAGCCATGCGGATGGACTCCTCCTCTGAATGAATAAATGCCCATACGTTCGTCCTTTCATGTAAGTCTTCAGTGTATTTCTTCCCTGAAGTCTGCTCCCTGATCCTTTCGAATCTTCTTGTCACCTTTCTATTATGAAGTCTCTTCCGGTTTTCTCCGACTGAACCGCCATTTCATCATCGACCATCGGAAGGGCAAGCATAATCCCGATGCACTTAGATCCCGTCGTTGGGATTTGTACGCCTTTATACGGCTCTGCAATGCATTTTTCGTATTTTTATTATAATTTTCTCCAGAATATTATGTCAAGGCGACAAGGGGCTGTAAACGCTCTACAAGCTATATGTTTGACAAAAAATGCAAATATTGCAATATCGATATCGCAGGTATTATGCGTCTTCTCCGGGTTCCTCGCAGGCCGCCTCACCGGCTTCCGCCGGGAACTCCTCTTTTATCGCGGCTTCGCGGGCTGCGACCGAAGCCGCCTTCCTCTTGGTCCGCTCGATGGCAATACCGGTCACAACGCCTGCTATAAGAGCCACGGGGAATAATAACGCCTCCGCTTTTTTCTTAAGTCCCATATGATCTCATCTCCTTACTTTTCCCGTGCCTTCCGGCCTGATCTCATACTGTTTTCGCTTCAAATTCCGCCAGGATCTTCGGCCCCGCGCTTGTTCCGATCCGCTCCGCGCCAGCCTCGATCATAGAAAGACAGTCCTCCCAGGTCCGGATCCCACCGGCCGCCTTGACTTTTACGCCGTCGCCGACAGTGGATTTCATGAGGGCAACATCCTCGGCTGTCGCGCCGCCTGTGCCGAAACCGGTCGACGTCTTGATGAAATCCGGTCTGACCTTCTTCGCGACTTCCGCCGCCGCGCGGATCTCATCCTTCGTGAGATAGCAGTTCTCGAAAATGACCTTGCTGAGAACGCCGTTCTTCCTGCAGATATCAACAATCGTTTGCATCTCCTTCTCGATATAGGCAAGGTCTCCCATGCGAAGACGTCCTACATTGAGAACATAGTCGATCTCATCCGCCCCGTTCCGGATTGCATCCTCGCACTCAAAGGCCTTTCCCTCGATCGTCATCTGACCGAGCGGGAACGAGATCGCCGCGCCGACATGCACGCCGCTTCCTTCAAGAAGACTGCGGCAGTGCGCGACCTGTACAGAGTTGATGGCGACCATAGCAAATTTATTGGTCCGCGCCTCGTCGCACAGCTTCTCAAGATCCGCGTCCGTTGCAAAAGCCTTCAGGTTTGTATGATCGATCATCCCTGCCAGCATATCTTTCGTCATATTCTTCGTCTCCATGTCATCCTCCTTTACACATTCTTTTATTCATGAAATCCGGATATAAGAATCCGCTTCGTTACCTCTTCCCGGAACGCCGCAGCCCTCTTTTAAGCCGCAAGTCCGGATCCCCGCATCAGGAACGGCAAAACGCTCTCTCCGTCCCGAAAATCCCCGGCAGATCATCGCCGTACATGGCGGAAAGTTCCGCATCGTTCTCTATACACTGTATAAGCGCTTCACGGCTGATCGCCTTGCGATAGGCAGCCACAAGCTCCTCCGCGCCAAGCCCCTTGTGCCAGGTCTCAGCGATGGCAAAGAGTCCGGCGTCCCATATATCGAGGACGGCGCTGTTAAAACGGATCCACTTCGGCATCTCACCGAAATGGCTTTCAATCTGCATGCAGATCGACCGCTGCGAGTGGATCCAGTTGGGACCGTTATCCGTCAAGTCGATCATCAGCGTCCGCGCCAGATTGTTCTGCGCCGCCGTGACCCGGGACCATGAATTCGTGAATCTTGTGAGCTGGTAGGCGATCATCTGATCGCCGCCGCAGCGAAGTCTCACCTCATCCGTCCCGGTGAGGTCCCACAGGCGGTGCATGCTCTCGAGCGCCGCCTGCGCTTTCGAGCGGACGAGATTCCAGTCATAGATACAGAATTCCATGCCCGGGACGCCTCGCGCCCGGTCCATTTTGGCGCATTTGAGGGCTGCGAGCTCATTGCGGTACTGGTCGATGACCTCCTCCGCCGCTCTCCGTTCCCGTCTGAATGCGGCAAGATCTGCAAATGTATCCGCGAGCGACTTCTCATCTATCGGCATGAGCGCAAATGGCGTCAGCCAGTCGACCATCTTCTTCATCGCGAGGGATTTTGTGAGGAGCCACGAATTCTCTATCTCCCTCAGCTGGCCTGCCAGATTCTCAGCGTCAAGTTCGAGGAACTCAGGCCGCCAGTTCTCAAGTATTTTCCAGCCGTGATCTGCGGCAAGTTCTGCATTTGCACCTGCAAGAAGGAACCGCTTCAGATTCGTCTGCAGGCTTTTTGTCTGTGCCCAGCCCGGCGGGAACAGGTACCAGTTGCCAAGTTCGTGGGCGACCGCCGCATGTCCGGCGTATTCTTCCCTCGTCTTTTTCTCGCTTTTCAGATACGGAACGACCTTCCGAAGGGCGTTGTCAGCGTCATTCAGTTTTTCCAGCGCCTTCCGGTAGGCAGCCGTCTCCTTCTTTGCCGACGCCTCAACACGGGGATTCCATTCCCGGCAGTTCACATAGCGGAGCGGATGCATTCTGTAAATCCCCTCGACCGTGATTTTTCCGACTTTACTGTCATCCATCCCCGAGTAGATATCATCTGCGGCCCTCGCAAAGTTCCAAATAAGAGCCTCGTGGGACGCCCGCATCTCTTCCGTGAACATTTCCGGTCCCATTGCGATCTGTCTCACAAGATCCGGCGCTGCCTGGCTTTTTTCATAGTCCAGGATCAGTTCACCGAGACTTCTGATTTTGGGTGCCTCTTGCGCCTCCATATTAAGCGTTCCATCATGATCAGAAGCCATAACTCCCTCCCTAGCGTGCGGCAGATTTCTTTCTTCTTATTTTATTTTACATTATTTTCAGTAAATCGAGTAGGAAAAAAGAATTCCCGGCCATATTTTTCGCACAATCAGACAGGTGATTTGGCGCCTTTACACAAAGAAGCCGCCGCATTGGAGTACGCCGCCATGTGCTATAGCAGGCACGATCGGCAAATGCCTGCGTATCATGGGGCGCCTAATGCGGCAGCCTCTTTCATCGATTTCAGATAAGATCTCTTCGTATCAGTTCCTGTGCCGTCTCCCCGAGCTCAGTCCATACAAGCTGCTCGGCGTAGCGGTCCCGGCTCGGCGGAAGATTATGAGGATTCAGGATGAGACGACGCATCCTTGATTTGACCGCCGACGAATCCCACAGGTCGAGCCAGTCGTCGAACGCCTTTATTTTAGCGGCGTCAAACACGCCTTCCTTCGTCGGCATATAAATCACGTCGCACTCACTGAGAAAATCCCGCAGCAGCCCAAGTCCGTCCCCAATATCCAGTATGATGACTTCATAACTTGACTTTTCTGCCAGCGCTGTCAGAAGTTCATGCCACTCGCGGGCGGTCACGCTCCGCATATCCTCCGGAGACCGGGCAGGGGGGATAAAGTCGAGCTTTCCGATTTTTCGTACGATCTGCGAGACCTTCAGAATGATATTCTCATCTTCCTGACGAAGATAATAAATCACATCAGAAATATTCCGATCAAAGTGTTCCCGAAAGAGCCCCTCAAAGCCGTTGAATTCCTCGAAACTCATATAAAGAGCCGCTCTGTCACGGCTGATGATCTGCCCCAGAGTCAGTGCCAGAGATGTCTTCAGACACCTGGCGACCGGTGAATAGATTCCCACGATCCTGCACTTCGGCTTCAGATATTTCTCAGCAGGATTCTTCATGTTCTGCTTTTCGCCGTAAACAGCCAGCACTTCCCGGATCACGTTCATGGAAGACTGGTATTTATAAACACAGGGATGCCGCTCTTTCGCCTGATGCTGCATCTCCTCTGTCAGGATGACCGTCTCGGCTATATCAAAGCCTTCCACCTCATCGCACATCGCTTTCTCGGAAATCAGCAGGATCTCGACTGCATGTTCCCCGATATATTCCCGAAGCCCGTCTACGCTTGTGAACGCGTGTATTTCGAACGGTATGTTCCCCCTCCGGCTCACATGCTCCATAAAGTGCACCGCGTAGGATGCATTGATGTCACAAACTGCCATGATTTTTCTCTTCATTTCCGCTACCTCCCTGAATGCTCTTCACACGATGCATCTGCAGCCTTGTCTTCCTGTCCTCCCTATGCCGGCCGTCCCACATGTATGCCGGGAGCCGGATTCAGCATCCCGTCAGCACACACAGAATGACCGCGGCGCATATTGCGACCGTAAAGTGAAAGTTTTCCGGCTGACAGCCCTCCCGCCGATAGGGCTTTCTTTCTCCTGTCCGAATAAAGTCCGATATATAGCCGGCGAGATAGGCAAAACGGGACCTAAACCCAGTCCTCCTCCACATAAGGCACAGAGCTATGGCTCCCCCGCTGATCACGGACCACAGCATGATCCGGGCGATCAGCGGAAAACCGGCGACACAACCCAAAGCCATCAGGAGCTTGATGTCCCCGGCTCCGACCATCCGGAACAGAAAAAGAATATAAGCAGCCCCAAAAGGCACGGCCAGCCCGGCCATGAAAGACAAAATCCCCATGGGACCCAGAAGAACGAGCTGACAGACCGCTCCGCCGGCCAGCCCGGCGGCAATCAGAGCATTCGGGATCTTTCCCGTTCTCAGATCGAACGCCATTCCCAAAAAAGCGTACAAAAACAAAAGACATACGCGCACCGTCATATACCCGCTCCTTGTTCATTTCATTTTATAAACTTCCCCTATTACGTCTCATGGAGCAGCCTCATCGAAATTTGCTGCGCCGGGACGCTCCTGCCTGAGCAATACTTTCGATTTCGTCTAAAAAGCAGGACGTTTTGTTAATAATTTCGGATAATAAGGGACGGAACCGCCCCCCTTCGGAAGGTATAGTCAGTATAGCAGTTTGATTTTTTTCGTACAAGCCGGAATACTCACCAAATCGCTGATGGATTTTTCATGCGGATTCAATAAGGTAATCGCGGACCCGGGAAATACGGCTGCATAAAAAGACGCCCCGGAAATACGTCGAATGCAGAACGATGTATTTCCGGGGCGGGAGCCCTTTATATCTCTTTCATCAGCGTTTCCAGCAGATCCACGCCCGCTTCGTTCAGGACCACATATTCCGCGATACGCAGAGCCTTACTGACCTCATTCTCGTATCCGGCAGGGATGCCTGAGCGCTTGATAAATTTTTTCAGATTCGGCTCTTTACTTCTGATCTGATCCGCGCAGTGGATCGCGAACAGATTCACGTTGCGGACCTTCGTCGATTTATCAGAGTTCTGATAAACCAGCCTTAGCTTCCTGTCCATTTTTCGTACCCTCCGTTGAAAAATTCAGTATTGTATATACTTTCAGAACTATACAACAGTTTCAGTGAGGACATACACTTTTCCCGCTGAAAACTGCACTTGGCGAGCGGAGGTTTCCAAATATAATGGATTTTAGCTCTTTCTCAAAAGGTCTTGCTTACATTTTCCCCTGATAATCCTCCATATCCTCTTACAGCGGACCGGCTTCAATCACCTGTTTATCTCAGTTTAGAAGAAGAAAAAGCCTCCGCTTCCGCCGAAGCAGCAATTGCAGAGTATATTTGCAAGACACAGATAATAGCACCACTGCTGCTGGTCGACAGTACCCATGCCGCCGAAGCCGTAATTGCGGTTCTGATTCTGATACCAGGTTCCGCTGTTCGTCATCTGATTGACGAGCATTGCGTACATCTGGTTATCCGGCTCCATATCGTAAGCCCGTTTTGCGTAATCCAGCGCCGTGACGTTATTGCCGAGGCCTCTGCTCGCGATCGCCGCGTAGTAGTACCAGCGGGCTCTTCTGTTCATCTCAGGCACTGCGTTCAGAGCATTGATCGCTTCCCGGAAGTAGCCGTTATTGATATAATTGCGGGCAGCCCTCTCCTCATTGGTCTCCGCGTTCTCCTGCGCTCTCTGCTGCTGGGAGAACTGCTGCCATTGATTGAAGTACTCGTTGAAAGCTCCGGCTGTGTTGTAATCTGCATAACCCTGATAGGACGGTCCGCTGCTCTGATGGCTGCCGCCGTAACTCTGCGGCTGACCATAGCCGCTCGTGCCGCGTTCGCGCGCGTCGAGGATCTGACGGTAAGACTCCTGGATCTCCTTGAACCGTTCTTCGGCATACTCAGTGTTGGTCGGGTTCTGATCCGGGTGCCACTTTTTACTTTTCTCTCTGTATGCCTTTTTCAGCTCGGCATCCGTACAGCCGGGATCAACGCCCAGCACCTTATAGGGGTCGGCTATCATTCCTTTTCCTCGCTTTTCTTTTGGCGCTTTCTCTTGACTTCCTCATATTTCTGCCAGACGCCCGAATAAATAATATTCCGGAGAATATCGACATCCTGGACGATCGGGATCCGCTCAAATGACTTCGCGCACTCGGAAATCATCATCATCAGCGTGTTCTCGACAAGCGCTTCAAAATCCTTTCGGTCCTTACTCGGCTGCCAGGGGTTATAGGCTCCCTTCTTGAGGTCCTTCTCCAGATCCTCGAACGCGTCGAGCAGATAAATGAATTTTCCCAGATAGAACCCCAGCCTGCGCAGCTCATCCGACCAGTCGCTCTCTTTGTAGACAAGCAGCTCGGCCAGCATATTGCCGGTATGACCCGCCACGGTGTCAAGATCGTAATCCCGGCGCTCCTCGGTCTGGGCAAGCTCCCTCATGGAGTCCTCAAAGACCTTCGCCTGACGCGGATACATGTCAGCCGTCTTCTCGAACTTCTTTTTTTCCTTCATGACGAAAAGCCTGCCGGTCATACTGCCGTCATCGTTCACGTCGTCCAGCATCTTATAATATGTAAGAAGCAGCGTCATATCCGCACAGTAATCCGTGATCTCATTGAACAGCATGTCCTGCTTTCTGACTGGGTGGATCATACAGCGGTGACGCTCGCTCCTTAGCGGAAGCTCCATGTACGCATTGAGCAGTATATCTGCAAATGTCATATCATACGTCAGAGCAATCTTTCCCGTTATGCCATAACGTTTTTCAAGCGTCCTGCAAAGGCCGCAGTAAAAACTGCGATAGCGCTTAAAATCCTTGAGCTTCAGTTCATCCTGATTGACCATAACATATCCGAACACGTACGCACCTCCGGCATTTTATCTCATGTCTTTCCCGCGAACTGTTTTCCGCATTTTCTGCAGGTGATCTTTATATTTCCCTTCCCTCTCGGGACACGAAGCTGCTGTCCGCATTCCGGGCACTTGAAGTACTTATATTCTTTGCGTTCGGACTGCTGCTTCTTCTTGATCCGGAAAAACTTCCTGACCGCCGCAGTCTTCTCAAGATACCAGCGGTTCTCGGCGGAACGTTTCGCATAGTTCCTTGACAGGATGCGGAACCACGTGTAAATAAAAAGGATCCATGTCAGTACATTCAGCACCGTTCCGGCAACACCGCCGCGCAGGAACAACGAGATCACAATGATCGCAAGAAGCGCATAAGTAAGGAACATGCCGAGCTGGTCCGTTCCGTAGCGCCCGATCATAAAATGCCTGAACCGGTCTCCCATTCTACGAAAAAAGCTGCCCATATAATAACCTCTGTTCATAAGAAAATTACGGACTTTCGCCCATATAACGCTATGATAGTACGATAAAATCCACTTGGCAAGAAAATGCATTTGAGATTTATAAAACTTTTAGAAAGCCCCCGTTTAAGAAGGCTCCAATATTAAGACAAGCAGGATATTGATTTATCCACCGCTTATGAAAGCGGAAGTCTTCCCCCCACTGAAAAAAAACATCAGCACGGCCAAGCCGTGCTGACGTCTCTGAACCCATATGTAAGGAAAGAAGCCGGAAAGTGTGTTTAAACATCTGGATTCATATCGTTTCGGTATTGATCCCTGATTTCACGGACAACATCCGTGATGGTACCGTTGCGATCAGGCTTTTTTGCGGTTCCTGTTGAAGTTGATCAGGCTGCCGGCCTTAACGATCTCACGCTCATTTTCCGTCATATCGAGGATGTAAAGCGCTATCTCCTCAGCGTTTCCGTTCTTTATGACATAGGCCTTAATATCGGAGAGATCGCCGTCCAGGATCTTTCTGATGCCGGGAACATAGATATAATCGCCGACTTCAAATGCTGTGGGTTCTCCCTTGATATGGAAAGGAATCATGCCCCAGTTCATGACATTGGAACGATAGCGCTTGGTCGCGTATTCCTTTGTGATATTAGCGAGACCGCCAATGACACGCTGGCAGGAAGCAGCCTGCTCACGCGCGCTTCCGTCGCCGGGTTTATTTGCATAGACCATGGAACCGAGCTCGATTGCCTTCACGTCTACGTCCTCGGAGCCGGGAATAGTGCGAATCGCTTTGTAGACATCAGCAAGGGCTGCGTCTTTTTCACAGGGATCGCCGCCGGCTACGCGGAAGCGTTCCGTCTGATCAACAGCTTTGGAACGACCGACATATTCCGGATCACGTCTGCTGAGCGCAAACTCCGCAAGTCCCAGCGGGTTGGAGCGGAAGGAAGAAGTCTCGCCGGACGGAATAAGCTCATCCGTTGTTGTAACATCGTCCAGGATCTTCGAGCAGACCTTCAGCAGAATGTTGTCAGCCAGTTCTTCAAGTCTTTTCTGATTTCCTTGTTATCCGGCGTGACATAATCGTTAGCCGGCGCAACAAATGTCATCTTCGGAATGCCCGGCGTTTCCCACGCAGACTTCGTATAATCATCGATCAGGCCGATTTTTACAGCCGCGAGGCCGCGTACCTTCTCCAGAAGTGCGAGTTTTTCCGGATCGGCGTCAAGCTGATCGGGAAGTTCTGTTCCGATGAGCCCAAGGTCCGCCGCTTTCACAAAGACCAGCGGATTGGCTGCATCCACGATTGAGACCTCAACAGGGCCGAAATCGGGAACATCCAGCGTGTCGACTGCATTTCCGGTAGGAAGAAGGCCATGCCCGAGTGTCCCTGCCGGCTCCACGAACTTCAGTTTGACAGGCGATGCTGTTCCGGGAACTCCCGCGATGGCAAAATCTCCGCTGTACTGGACCTGACCATCTTTCGTGACGACTTCAGAAACGATGATCTTGTCCGTGTTTGTATTGTAAATGCGTACATTCGTTTTGTCTCCGGTAATCTCAACAAGTCCTTTTTCGATTGCGAAAGGTCCTACGCCGGAAGAAATATTTCCGCAGTTTCCTTTATAGCTGACAATCGGCTTGTCCACGGATACCTGTGCAAATGTATAGTCCACATCGGCGCCGGGATGAGAAGACTTTTTGATGATCGCCACTTTACTGGTCACGGATTTGGATCCGCCCAGTCCGTCAATCTGCTTCTGATCGGGACTGCCCATAAGGCGCAGGAGAATCTCTTCCCAGGCTTCTTTATTCTCAGGCAGATCGCTTTCCAGGATGTACGCACCCTTGCTTGTCCCACCCCGCATGATGGTGACCGGGAGACGCATCATTTGCTCCTTTTTTTCATTTTCCATGATTGTTTCCTCCTTCTTTGCTGGTTGATGAGCTGCTTTTTGCTGCTGTAACGCTGTCTTTATTTACTTTAAGTATAGGTATACAAAGCCATAAAATAAAATACATGTTTTTCATTATAACTATAGCTAGAAGGAATGATTATTCTCATTTTACAATCTGTATAAACTCCGAATTTTGTGATAAATAAAACAAATATTTGACTTTAAATCCAGAATGTCAAATAAATAGTTTAAATGAATACTATAGACAAAAAGCATACTTTGATATATCCTTTAAGAAGGCGGATGTGAAGACGGGAATTATTATGCGGAGGGCAGAATGGATTTCAGAGATTTTACCTATGTTATAGCAATCGCAAAACACCAGAACATTACAAAAGCAGCGGAATCACTGTATCTTACGCAGCCGACTCTTTCCAAGTTCCTCAAAACACTCGAGTCGGAAGTCGGACAGCCGTTATTCCGCCGGCTGGGAAACAAGTATATACCGACCTACGCCGGTGAAAGATATATCGAACATGCGAGGGAAATTCTTCAGCTGAAAAAAGAACTTGATCAGGAGATGGGTGATATCATCAAAAAAAATGAAGGTATCCTTAAGATCGGTTTTCCTACAATGCGCGGAACCTATATGCTGCCCTGCACACTCCCGGTCTTTCGAAGTCTGTATCCCCGGGTCAAGATCGTGATCCGGGAGGAAAATTCAGCTTCTCTGGTACGGCTCATACAGGAAGGGGAGATCGACATTGCGTTTTTCAATCGTTTTGAGGATGATAAAAATATCGACTACACAGTGATGAGCCATGAAGAACTGTTGTTGGTGGCCTCCAAAGAAAACCCCCTGTGCCATATGGGCGTAAAAATACGCGGACAAAAGTATCCGCGTATAGATCTGAGACTGCTTTCTGATCAGAAAGTGATCATGCTGAAACCCGGACAGAGGACCCGGGGGATCGTCGATCAGTTATTCAAAAAAGCGGGTATAGAACCACAGATCATTCTTGAGACCGGTAATATTCCCGCGGCCGCCCAACTGGCCGCTAAGAATTTCGGTATCAGTTTCATTATGGAAACACATCTCAGACATATTGCCTGCAAGGATAAATTATCCTATTTTTCGGTGGGCAACCCAAACACAACTGTCGATTTCGTCGCTGCCTACCGCATGAACAGCTATATTCCTTACCATGCACAGGAATATATGAAGATCGTGAAAGATTTTACCTGATCTTCCATAAGGAAGTGTCCTGCACCCGGCAAGAGCCTGCTCGTTTGAGCACGGCTCGCTCTGCCGGGCCGGAGCAACAAAAAAAGCGGAAAACCATAAAAGTTTTCCGCTTTTTCCTATCCTGCGCCTCCGGGGACTCGAACCCCGGACACCCTGATTAAGAGTCAGGTGCTCTACCAACTGAGCTAGAAGCGCGTCCTGTTTTTGCGTCGTTCCTTGACGCAAGTGTTATTATATGCGAGCCCGTGGAAAAATGCAAGTACTTTTTTTATTTTTTTTGTTATTCCTTGTTTGTTGAGTCTCTCCCCGTGTCAAGGACATTGTTGCTCAAATCTCCTGCGGTTCAAGTCTCTTCCCCTGTCAAGGACATTGTTGCTCAAATCTCCTGCGGTTCAAATCTCTTCCCCTGTCAAAGACATTGTTGCTCAAATCTCCTGCGGTTCAAATCTCTTCCCCTGTCAAGGACATTGTTGCTCAAATCTCCTGCGGTTCAAATCTCTCTCCCTGTCAAGGACATTGTTGCTCAA